>JAOUHE010000181.1 GCA_029865285.1 Chloroflexota bacterium | reverse complement strand
CATGGCAACGGTCGTGGCGGCGACCGGCTCGAACACCGCGAATGCAGTCTTGATCCTGACCTTCCTCGTCCCGGCGGTCGCCTTCAGCGCGATCGCCGGCGTGCTGGTCGAGCGCAGCGACGCTCGCCTGATCCTGCTCGGTTCGAATGTGCTGCGCGCCGCCGGGATCGTCCTGTTCATCTTCGTCGGCACCAATGTGCCGCTGATCCTGGTGATCAACCTGTTCGTCGCCACCGTGACGGCCTTCTTCGCTCCTGCCGAGCTGACCTCGCTGCCGCGCATCGTGAAGCATGGCCACCTGATGGCGGCCAACTCGATCTTCGTATTGACCGTGACTGGCACATTCGCCGTCGGGTTCGGCTTCCTCGGACCACTGCTGCTGACGACCGCCGGCGCGGTGGCGGTTTACGTCGTGGTGGCAATCATGTTCGGACTCGCGGCGCTCGCGATCATTCCGCTGCCGGCGGTCAAGCCCGAACTGCGCGGCGCACCGAGCGAGGCGGAAGCCGGCCGTGCACTGCGGGCCGTGTTCGAGCAGGTGCGCGAGGGGCTGGCCTTCGTGCAGTCCACCCCCAAGACCGCTTGGTCGCTCATCTACCTGGGGATCGCGAGCAGCCTGCTCGGCGTGATGGGCGCCATCGGTCCCGGATTTGCGACCGACATCCTGCGCCTGCGCGCCGCCGACTTCTTCTTCGTGATGGGCCCGGCCGGTATCGGCGCGGTGGTGGGCATCCTGTTCGTCAACGCCTACGGCAAGAACCTGCCTCGTCGGCTCCTGATCGATTCTGGACTGTTGGCGATGGGGGTGACGCTGCTGGCGCTGGCCGTCGTCAAGCCGATCACCTTCTTCCTGTCGCCCGCGTTCCAGCCGATCGAGCAGACACTGCCCGAAGCCCTCGCGCCGATCATCTCGCTCATTGCGCTCGTGGTCGTGATCGCGACCACCGCCGGAGTCGAGTACGCCTTCGTGGCGATTCCCGCGCAGACGGCGCTGCAGGAGGAGCTGCCGGCGGAGGTCCGGGGTCGGATCTTCGGCATCCTCAACACGCTCCTGTCGGTCGCCTCATTCCTTCCGGTGCTGGTGGCCCCGGTCAGCGCAGACCTGCTGAATATCGTCTTCCCGGGCGCCGGGATCCCGGTTGTGATGGGACTCCTGGGCGCCATCATCCTGTGGGCGGGTATCGCATCGTGGCGACGGAATGCCGCCGCCGGACTTCATCGCAGCCGACCCTCCAACTCGCCGTCGAGCGGGGAGCAGGCGGCGGCCGGTGAGCACTAGGCTCCTCGCCGACACGATCCTGTGCGGCCAGGTCGCCGTTGCCTTCTCCTCAGGGCGACCGCATGGCGAGCGAGGCGGGCGGATCCAGACCGCCGAGGCGATTGCCATCCACGACGGCCGCGTCACTGCGGTGGGGCGACGGACAGATCTGCTCGCGTCGACGAGCGGTGCTCGCGTGCTGAACTTCGGAGACGCGGCCATCATCCCGGGGATTCACGACTTTCACCTCCACCTGGTCGGCATGGCTCGTGCGATGCGCGACCTGCGCCTGGAGAGCGTTGATCGGCTCGAGGACGCGTTGGCCGCGATTCGAGCCGCCACCGAATCGCTGCTCGCCGATGCCTGGCTGCGCGGGCGCGGGTGGCCCGAGGTGCTGTTTGCCGGTGACGACCTCGGCGCGCTCGCCGACGCATCTGCCGGCCGTCAGGTCCTGCTCTACTCGCACGACTCCCACTCCGCGTGGGCCTCGCCCGCCGCGCTGGCGGCCGCTGGCGTCGGAGTCGGAACGCCCGATCCGCCCGGTGGCCGCATCGAACGCGATCTGGCCGGAGTGCCGACCGGCATCCTGCGCGAGGCTGCGACCGATCTCGTTGAAGCGGTAGCGGGTCGCCTGCGCGGGTCCGAGCTCGAGGGGGCGCTGGACGAAACGCTCTCCGACATGGCCGCGCTGGGAATCACCGGTGCCACCGACGCCGGTGACACGACCGACACGAATGGGGTCGGTGAGTACGTCTTCCTGGGCGACCGCGCCTCGCTGATCCTCCTGCTCCGCGAACGAGTCGACGGCCGGCTGCGACTGACGGTCAACCTGCCAGCCGCCGCAATCCACGCGGCAGCGGCTGCCGGAATCCGCACCGCGGCGATCATTGCGGACACGGGCACGCTGCGGTGGGGGTGGGCCAAGGCATACGCGGACGGCGCCCTTGGCTCGCGCACCGCGGCGCTCTTTGCGCCGTACTCCTGTGGCGGGGGGAGGGACCTGGGGATCATGCGGCTGTCCCCTGCCGAGCTCACCGACCTCGTCCGATCCGGCAGGCGAGCCGGGATCTCTGCGGCGGTGCATGCCATCGGCGACCGCGCGGTCGCCATGGCCCTCGACGCCATCGAGCACGCCGGCCCGCGCCGTCGCGGAGCTCCCGCGGATCGCATCGAACATGCCCAGCTGGTCCGTGCGGCCGATCGCCCGCGCTTCGGCGAGCTGGACGTCACCGCCAGCATCCAGCCGATCCACTGTGCCTCCGACCGCGATCTGGCCGAGGCGTGCTGGGCCGACCGTCTGGGCGACGCCTACGCGTATCGGTCGCTTGAGGCTTCTGGCGCACGCCTGTCGATCGGCACCGACGCGCCGATCGAATCGGTCAACCCGTGGCACACGCTGTTCGCGGCGGTGCACCGACGCGCGGCAGGCGACGGCAAGCCCGACTGGCAGCGCGGCGAGACGCTCGATGCCGCGACCGCGCTGGCGGCCATGACCTCCGGTCCGGCGGTTGCGGCGGGCCGCACCGACGTCGGGCACCTGCACGCCGGGGCGATCGCCGACCTCGCGGTCCTGAGCACCGATCTGGCGACGCTGCTGGCCGGTGACGAGCCGGTCGCGGACGTCCGGTCGCTGCTCACGCTTGTCGGTGGCACGGAGACCCATCGGTCCTGACCACACCTGCGCAAATCGCGTTGCGGGTCGACAACGCGCAGCGTACGATCGCGCCGATCGGGGCGGAAGATGCAGGTGGAGGCGCTGGCGGTGGCAGGACAGGACGATTCGGAGTCAAAGGGAGTTCGAGACGAGGGGCTGGTCCCGGTCGGCCCCGGCGAGGCCACCACGTCATTTGATCCGACCAGGCTTGATTTCGGCCACTACATCGGGATGACCATCGAGGAGTTGGCAGCCGTCGACGCAGACTACCTGCGGTGGCTCGAGCGCCATCCGTCCGGCCACCGCTATCGGGTCGAGATCCAGCGCGTCCTGGGGGTGACCCGCTTCTCCACCGACTGGCGTCAGTAGGGGACAACAGGCAGGGTTGCCGCGCTCGCTCGACGGTTGCCATGCGCCCGCCCGTGCGCCAGAATGCGCTTCCCGACGGGCGGCTAGCTCAGCTGGTTAGAGCACTTGCTTGACATGCAAGAGGTCACTGGTTCGAGCCCAGTGTCGCCCACCACACACCCTTTCTGAGCGTGGCACAGGAGG
>JAOUHE010000037.1 GCA_029865285.1 Chloroflexota bacterium | reverse complement strand
GCGGCGACGGCGGGAGCCAGGGCAATGGCAGCCACGATCCCCCACTCCGGCGCGTCGAGCGCAGAGGCCCGGAAGGCGTCTGCCACGGGTGGAATGAACGGGATGGCCACCTGGATCACGACCGCCACCAGGCAGGCGATGGCCAGGAACCCGTTTATATGCAGCCTGAACACCGAGAGCGAGAGGCTGCGATTGGAATACGCGCGAACCAGCTGACCCATCACCAGCGCCGTGTAGGCAAGCCATCGGACATGCTCTGCGCTGCCATCGAGCCACTGCATGGCGGCCAGTGCTGCCAGCGCCGTGAATGAGCCGGCCAGCGTGATCCGCCCAAGGAGCGAAACGGTGAGCAGCGGCTCGCCGCGAGGGCGCGGTGGGCGGCGCATGGCGCCCGGCTCCTCGCCCTCTCGCTCGAAGGCAACCGAGGTGGCCAGGTCGATGAACAGCTCCAGCCACAAGATCTGGAGTGGCAGAAGTGGCTGCCCGTAGCCGACCAGCGTGGCCGCCAGGATGAAGCCCAGCAGCGCGATGTGGGTCGAGACGAGGAAGACGAGTCCCTTGCGGACGTTCTCGACCATGCGACGACCCTCACGCAGACCACCGAGCAGGGTGGCGAACGAGTCGTCTCCAAGCACCAGGTCCGCGGCCTCGCGCGCGACCTGCGTGCCGCTCCCCATCGCGACCGCCACGTCGGCCTGGTGCAGGGCGGGCGCGTCGTTCACGCCATCGCCGGTGACTGCCACGGTGCGCCCTGCCGTCCGCGCCGCCAATACGAGACGCAGCTTCTGCTCCGGGACCGCGCGCGCGACGATGCGCATGGCCGGCAGCTCGGCAGCGAGGCGGGCATCATTCCAGCCGTCGAGCTCGGTGCCGGTCACCACGTGGTCCGTCTCGAGGCCCGCGTCGCGGGCGACCGAGGCGGCGGTCCGCGGGTGATCGCCGGTCACCACGATCGTCTGAATCCCGGCGCCGCGCGCGACAGCCATCGCCTCGCCAACATCGGCGCGCAGCTGGTCGGCGAATACGAGGATGGCGCGAGGTTCCCAGGCTGCGCCGGATTCGCGGCGCGCCAATAGGAGGAGCCGGCCGCCCTCGTCAGTCTCGCGTGCGATCGCCTCGTGCCAGGCGGGCGACTCGCTGCCGCACAGCCGCAGCACCGCCTCCGGCGCACCCAGCGCCAGCTCCTCGCTGGCGGTGCGTGTCACCGAGTAGGGCGCGGCGTCGCTCGGTGCCTCGGACGCAAGGAGCGCGGCCGGATCGAGAATCGGCGGAGGCCCCTCGATCGCCTCGCTGATCGCCCGGGCGAACGGCCCGGCGACGCCTCCGGCCGCCACGTGCCAGGCGTCATCCTCGGCGCGCAGCGCCTCGACCAGCAGCGGGCCGGCGAGCCGCGGCTCCATCGATCCTTCTGGCGTGACGACGCGTGCCACCGCGAGCCGGTTCTCGGTGAGCGTCCCCGTCTTGTCGGTGAGGATCAGGTCCACCGCTCCGAGCGTCTCCTGGGCATTCAGGCGGCGAACCAGCACGCCCTTGCGCAGCAGCCGATACGCCCCGAGCCCAAGGATCACCGCGAGCAGGATGGGAGGCTCCTCGGGGATCGCGGCGATGGCGGCGCTGATCCCGGCCAGCAGGTTGGCGCCCGCCGGCTGCCCACGGATGAATCCCAGCCCCACCGTCACGGCGATCAGCGCAAGGGCAGCCACCAGCAGGATGCGGACCAGCCGATCCAGTTCGCGCTGGAGCGGTGAGCGCCGGCGATCGATCACCGCCAGGCGGCCGGCGATGCGTCCGATCTCGGTCTTCTGCCCGCTGGCCACCACCAGCCCCAGGCCACGCCCGCCCACGACCGATGTCCCCGCGTAGGCCATCGAGCGGCGATCGGCCAGGGGGCTGTCCTCGGGATCCGCTGTGACGGATCCCACTTCCGGAAGCGACTCCCCGGTAAGGGCGGAGCGATCGACGAGCAGGGCATCGGTCTCGAGCAACCGCAGGTCTGCCGGCACCACGTCGCCGGGCCGCAGCAGCACGACGTCGCCCGGGACCAGCTCGGGGGCCGGCACATCGCGCGCCTCCCCGCCGCGGCGAACGCGCGCCACCGGCGAGGATGCGGCGTGCAGCGCCTCGAGTGCGCGCTCGGCGCGGAAGCCGGTGATCACGTCGGCCGCCACGATCGGCACGAGGCCGATCATCACCAACAGCCCGTCGCGCACTTCACCGAGGACCACCGCAAGCGAACCGGCGCCGAGGAGGAGCAGGATGAATGGCTCGGTCGCAGCGTCCCAGACCATGCGCCACAGCGGCGGTGCGGTTCGCTCGGCCAATTCGTTGGCGCCTGAGGCGGCGAGGCGGCGTGCGGCCTCCGCATCGGTGAGGCCAATCTTGGGCTGGACGCCGAACGCGGCGGCCACGGCCGCCGCATCGGTCGAGTGGGGAGGGGTGGAGATCACCGCCCCATCATCGGTCATTGGCGTCTCCGTCTAGACGCGCCCCTTCGGCACGGTGTGCCAGTAGGTCTTGTTGAAGACGATCTTACCCAGGTGCCAGAACCGGTTCGGCTTTGGCGGCGTCGGCGGGGTGTTGTAGTCGAACTGCAACAGGGTCCCCTTGCCGTCTCCGACTTCGAAGAAGCACATCACTTTGCCGGTATAGCTCGCATGCTTGCCCTCCGGCTCACGACCCTGAACGGCCGCCGTGATCCGCTCGGCAACGATCGGCGCCTCGAAGTGAGCGGTCGAGCCAGCCTTCGAAAGCGGCAGGTCGGTCGCGTCGCCGAGCGCATAGACGTTCGCTCGGCCTCCGACCTGGAGGGTGTGGTGGTCGGTCGGCAGCCAGCCACTGGCCGGTGACAGTCCGGAGTCGATCACGACCTTGGCGCCCCGGTGCGGCGGCACCAGGATCAGCAGGTCGTAGGGCATCTCCTCGCCCTCGAGGCTCTCCACCACTTTGCGCGCGGGGTCGATCGTCTCGACATTGAAGAAGGTGTGGAGCTCGATTCCCTTCTCCTCGAGGATGGGGGTCGCCATCTCGCTGACGCTCTCGATCGTGAAGGCGCGACCGATGGGGCTGCAGTAGTGGATCTCGCTCTTGTCCCGCAGCCCGCGCTCGCGGAGCTCGGACTCGATCAGGAATGCCACCTCCAGCGGCGCCGGCGGGCACTTGTAGGGCATGCCGGCGATCCCGATCACGACCCTCCCGCCGGTGAAGGCGTCGAGCGCCTCGCGGAGACGGAGCGCGGCGGCCGGGGAGTAGAAGTGGTGCGCCTCGGTGTCGAAGTGCTCGATCTCCTCGGGAACGATCCGCGAGCCGGTGGCGATCACCAGCTGGTCGTACTCGAGATGGCTGCCGTCCTCCAGATCGACGCGGCTGTTCGCCTCGTCGATCTTCACCGCGCGCGCGACGTCGAGGATGACTCGGTCGTCGAGCAGGCTGCGCTCGGGGCGAGAGAGATTCTCCGCCTTCTCGCCGCCCATGGCGATGTACATGAAGCCCGGCTGGTAGACGTGCTGTCCCTTCTCGTCGACGAGCGTGACGGTCGCCTCGTGGCGATCGATCTGGCGGCGCAGCTTGCGCACCAGCAGGTTGGCGACGAGGGTTCCCCCGACGCCGCCGCCCAGGATGACGACCCGTTGCATGGCCATCCTCCTAGCGCAGCTTCTCGACGAGGATCTCGTCGTAGCCTTCGCGGGTCTCGATGCCGATCAGGCGATGACCGGCCTTCTCGATCCACTTGGGAATGTCCAGCTTGGAACCGGCGTCGCTCGACCAGACGGCGATGACGTCGCCGACCTGGCCCTCGCGAATGGAGCGGATCAGCTCCATCAGCGGTCCGGGGCAGTAGCTGCCGCGAGCGTCGACGGTGCGGGTGATGGGAGTGGTCTGGGTCTGCATCGTGGTTTCCGTCCTTCTCTCGATGCTCAGATGAACAGGCTTGCGTCGGCGTTGGTCATCAGCTCGAGCGCCGTGGCGGCGCCGACAGCCGGCTCAACGCCGTCGATCAGTTGATCGGCGGTGATGCCCATCATGTCCATGGTCATCTGGCACGGAATCAGGCGCACGCCAAGGGCCTGGGCCATCTGGAGCAGCTCGCGCGGCTCGGCCACGCCGTACTGCTTGGCCAGCTTCTTCATCATCCACGGGCCCATGCCGGCGAAGTTGAGCTTGCTCAGCTTGGCGTGGTCGATGCCGGGCCGATTCATCATGGCCAGCATCTTCTGCATCCAGTTGGTGCCGGTCAGCCGGACCTCGGGTCGGACCAGCGTGAAGAGGCCCCAGAAGGTGAAGAAGATCGAGACCTGCATCTCACCGGCGGCGGCTGTGCTGGCCAGGATGGTGGTAGCCCAGGTGCGCTCGAGGTCGCCACTCTCGGCGACGATGACGAGCTCCTTCGTCTTGACGGCGCCGTCAGCCACCGGCTCGTCGAGCTCATCGGCGAGGGGGGTCGGCGCTTCGGGCCTGGTAAGTGTTGCGGTCATGTCGCGCCTCTCACTTCTTGCGCAGGATGTAGCGGAAGACCTTGCCGTCGACGGTCGATTCGACCAGTTCGTGGCCGGTCGTCTTCGACCATGCGACGAAGTCCTTGGTCGAGCCGGGGTCGGTGGCGAGGACCTCGATCATGTCGCCGGAGCCGAGCTCCTTGATCGCGAGGGCCGTCTTCACGATCGGCAGCGGGCAGGAGAGGCCACGGGCGTCGACGGTCTTCGTGACGTTGGTGGTGACAGTCATCGGTGCGGTCCTTTCGTTCGCGGGGTCAGATGAAGACGACCTGTCCATCGCTTGCGGCGAGCCAGAAGGAGGTCACGCCCTCCACGCCGTCGACCAGCGGATCGAGGTCGGATTCGGTGATTTGCAGCAGGTCCATCGAGAGTGAGCAGGCCTGGATGTCGACCTCGCCGAGCTCCTTGGCCTGGCGCAGGGTCTCGTGCCAGGGCGCCTGGCCGGCGGCGGCGAGCGCATCGACGGCCCTGCGTCCCGCGTCGCCGGCCTCGGGAGCGAGCCCGTGGTCATCGGCGATCCGGTCGGCGCGGAACGAGTCGAGCGCCCAGTACTGCAAGAAGATGTGCACCGGCCGCCCGATGGCCGCCGCCCCGGCAGTCATCACCGCCGCGGCATTCAGCTTGTCATCGGTGCCGGAGAAGAGGACGAGTGCGAGGTTCTGTTCCATCGGTTCCTACCTGTGCCCGGCGACTGCCGGTGTGGGGACGCTGCGACCGCTGGCCGAGAGAGCGGCGAGGCGGACCAGACGTCGTTGGAGCGCTGCGCGCATGAGCCCGCAGGCGACGATGAAGTCGATGTCGGCGAGGCGATAGCGGATCTCGCGACCATCTCGCTCGGACTCCAGCACGCCGGCGCTGCGCATCAGCGCCAGGTGTTGGGAGACGTTCGGCTGGCTGACCCCGAGCTTGGCGACCAGCTGGCTCACCGTCAGCGGGCCATCCGCCAACAGGTGCGCGATCTCCAGCCGCCTGGGGTTGGCCAGTGTCTTGAGGATCTCAGCCTGGAGGTCGTAGATCGGTTCCATGCTCAGATGGTCCGACATATGCGCAGATGCGCATCAGTGCCGTGAGAACCGAGCCGGCGGGCCGAGACACCCTCGGGCGCGGGACATCCGGCCCGCGGTAGACGGGACATGCCGTCATCGCAGGCGCGACCGCCACCCGGTCAGGCGATGGCCACCCCGACCAGGCGCCCGATCCCGAACGTGATCGCTGCCGCCGCCAGGCCGAACGCCAGCTGACGGGTCCCCGAGACCCAGATGCTGCGCCCGGTCACGTAGGTGATTCCGGCGCCGACGGCGAAGAGCGCCAGGCCGGCGAGGACGGCGGAGAGCGCGATCGCGGAAACCCCGGTCATGAAGATGAACGGCATGAGCGGGATGATCGCCCCGACAGTGAAGAGCAGAAAGGAGGTACCAGCCGCGACCCAGGCCGAGCCACCCAGTTCGTCCGGATCGATCCCAAGCTCTTCGCGTACAAGCGTGTCGAGGGCGACGGCCTGGTCTCCGGCAATGATGTGGCTGGCTATTTCGGCCGCCACAGCGGCCGGAACCCCCTTGCGCTCGTAGATCTCGCGCAACTCCTGCTCCTCCTCATCCGGGTCGGCGGCCAGTTCCGCCGCCTCGACGCGGATCTGGTTCGCGTAGAGCTCGCGAGCGCTCTGAACGCTCAGCCACTCGCCGAGGGCCATCGAAAGAGCGCCGGCCAGCAGGCCGGCGAACCCCGCGATGACGATCGCCGCGCCGCTACTGTCGGCGCCGGCAACGCCCATCACCAGGCTGAAGTTGC
The DNA here is from genome assembly GCA_029865285.1 of Chloroflexota bacterium. Classification (GTDB taxonomy): domain Bacteria; phylum Chloroflexota; class Limnocylindria; order QHBO01; family QHBO01; genus CF-167. The sequence continues at coordinate 6,822 of JAOUHE010000037.1, read as the reverse complement.
TGACCAGCCCGTCGTTGGCGCCCAGCACGGCGGCACGTAACGCGTTGCCGCCGATAGCACGATGCCGCTGGCGCTCGGCCAGAAGCCTCACCCCGGATCCGAGGCGTCGGTTGCCGCAACCGCCGCAGCAGGCTCCATGCCGGACATCTCCTGGAGCGTGCGCCAGTTCGCCAGCCGATCTGCCTGCGTCGCCAGGATCTCCTCGCTGGGTCCGTCCTTCGTGAAGTGCGGCGCGAAGCGGCCCTCGGTGCGGGCGAATGACAGGAAGTCCTGCACCGTGCCGTCCGGCGCGGTGAACCAGTCTTCCTTGGGTGCCGGGTTGCCCTGCAGGCTCAGCCGCGCGGCGATCGTCTCGCCGCGTCGCGGGTCGTAGGTGAAGAGCGGGAAGGCACGGCTGGTAACCGCCAGTTTGGCCTGTGCGCTCGACGAGTCGTCAGCGATCCCGTGCTCCGGCTGGCACGGCGTGTAGACGACCACCACCGCGGGGCCCGGATACGCATTCGCCTCGATCACGGCGCGGTAGAAGTGGTTGATGTGCGCCGGCGTGGTCTGCGCCACGTACACGTCCCCGTGGCCGATCAGGATGCGGCCGAGCTCCTTGCGCGGCTCCGGCCGGCCGTGCAGTTCGCGCCCGAAGGCGGAAAGCTTGGTCACCTGGCCGCCGAAGCTGGCGGTCGAGGCCTGGCCACCGGTGTTCGAGTAGACCTGTGTATCGAGCACCATCACCTTGATATCGGCGCCCGAGGCGACCATCCGCGACAGCGCCTGGAAGCCGATGTCGTACATCGCCCCGTCGCCGCCGAGCGCCCAGATGCGGCGCTCCGGGTGACCTGCCTGGTCCCACCGGGCGCGGATCCCCATCGCATCGGCCGGGGCGTTCTCGAAGAGCGAGTTGGTCCACGGCACCAGGAACGGGTTGTAGGGATAGGTGCTGCCGTACACGGTGTTGCAGCCGGTGGCGGCCACGATCCCCATCGAAGTCGGGCCATGGACCTGCCGGGTCGCCGCCAACAGCATGCGGATGGCCGATGCCTCGCCGCAGCCGGCACAGCTGCCGGCACCGCCGACGTAGCCGAAGGCGTGCTCGCCCAGCATCAGGTCGGCCAGCGCCTTCTCGTTCCGATACGCCTCCGGCGTTGGAGGAAGCGATCGGAAGAGGGCCATGTCGCGACTGAATCGATCCAGCGTGGACTCGCCCGATGCCTCCAGCGCGACCTTGTCGGCCATGCGCAGTGCGTCGTAGCCGAGCGCGTGGCAGACCTCGACGCACTCGCCGCAGCCCTTGCAGTGGACCGGGTCCACGAAGATGCCGAAGCCGGCCGGCTCGTGACCGCGCTTGGCCGGGACGTCGGCGTACTTGGTGGTGCGGGCGAAACGGCTGCGAGCCGTGGCGCCGGCGAGCTCCGGGTCCGGCTGCGTCGCCGCGAACGTCGAGACGAGTCCGTCGAGCTGGGTCTCGGGCAGGGCGATCCCCATGATGGCGCTGTCGGGGCAGGCGCTGACGCAGGTCATGCAGCCGACACAGCGCGCGGCATCCAGCTCGGGTATCTGGGGCGCAAGGTGGCTGAAGTCGCGGACGGCGGCAGTCCCCGGCGGGATGATGCTGCGAGCGACGCCTGCATCCGCCGGCAGCTCCGCGTCCGCGATGCCGCGCTTGTATGCCGGAACGATGGCGCGGTTGAAGTCGTCCACGTACCCATGCACGTCAAAGAGGGGCAGCGTGGCGCTCAGGCGCGACTCGTGAGCCTCCTTCGACTCGCCGGCCTCCTTGCGCAGGTCAGTGGTCATCGAGCTCCTCCAGGATCTCGACCAGCGCACGGACCAGATCGGTCGTCGAGATCACGCCGATCGCGTGCTCGCCGTCGGGGGCGACCACCACCAGCCGATGCACGTGGTACTGCTCCATCATCCGGGCGGCGGTGAGCAGGGTCTCGTCGAGCCGGATCGTCAGGGCCGGGGCGGTCATCAGGTGGCGGACCGCCAGGCCGGGCCAGTTGGCAAGCGACTGGCCCGACGCGTGGGCGCGCACGATATCGGTCTGGCTCAGCACGCCGATAAGGCGCCCGACTCGGTCTACCACCGGCAGCCCGGTGACCTCGCGATCGATCATCAGACGCTCGGCTTCGGCGACCGTCTCGGTATCCGCGATCGTGACGGGCTCGATGCTCATCAACTCGCCGACGGTCGGGCCGGTGATGCGGGTCTTCACGGGAGCACCTCCTCAAGGAGCAACGGCGCGTCGGCGCCGGTCAACCTGGGGGGCTGCCCGTCCCCCTCCGGGTGACGCTCCGAGCCGAGCGCCGCGGTCACGTCGATCACAGAGTCATAGGCGGCCGCGATGACGGCCAGGTTCGCCGCTACGACGGCGCTGCCGCGCTTGCCGAACAGGCGCTCCAGGCGGGGCTCCACCGCCGCGAGCAGCGCCGCGCGGTCGAGTCCGGCCCGAGCGGCAAATGGCGCGATGCGCAGGAAGACACCGACCAGCGCCACACCCTGCATGCGAACCTCCAGGTCCGGCCGAGGGGCGTGCTCGCGGGCAAGCGCTGCGGTGTCGAGCGCGAAGACGCGGATCTGGCGGGCGACGATCTCGCCGCGAGCTGCACTCGGGATGGCAGCCCAGATCGCCTCGGCGTCGGTCAGGGCCGATTGCAGGAAGAGGGCGCCGCCGTCCACCAGGCCGGCCAGCGGAGCGCCGTAGCGGAACGCGGCCGCATCGTTGACCGGCACGAAGTCGACCCGCTGCAGCTCGGCATGCTGGCGGATCGGCTCCTCGGCGATGGTCAGGTAGTAGGTGGTCGGCAGCCCCTTCTTCTCCGAGCCGTAGCGGGGATAGGCCTGCACGTACCGATCGAACAGATCGGCCACCACGGTCGCGATCAGCCGGTTGGTGGTCACCGAGCCAAAGCCGCCCACCGAGTGGCCGCGCAGGCTGTAGGCGCCGGCAGGCGAGAGGTCCAGGGCGACCGGGGTCAGGGCATCGGGGTGGACCACACCGAGCACCGCCCGCGGGGTTCGGCGCATCGCGTCGGTATCGGCCAACCAGTCGAAGACAGCGGCCAGGTCGCCCACCGATACGTCGCGCGACCCGAGTCCCGCGGAAGCCGAGACGACCCGCGGCAGCGGGGCCCCGTCGACGGCTGCATCGGCCAGTGCGGCCTTCAGCTCACGCGTGAGCGGGTTATCCGCGGCGGTCGGTTCGTCGGTGCGCTCGACAACTCCCACGGCCCGAACGTCGCGCAGCGCGGCGGCCAGCTGGGCCGCGGGGAACGGCCGGAAGGAGGTGACGGCCAGGCACCCGACCCGGCGTCCCTGTCCTCGAAGGTGATCGACCACGGAGATCGCCGTATCGGCGATCGTGCCCATCGAGACCAGGACCGCCTCGGCGTCGTCGCAGCGGTGGGTCACGATGGGCGCATGGTGGCGGCCGGTCAGCTCGCCCCAATCGGCGTAGGCGCGGCCGAGCGACTCGCTGAGGCGTCGCGCGAAGTCCCGCTGCGCGATGCGTCCCTTCATGTAGCTGTCCTGGTTGGCGACCACGCCGGTCATGAGCGCCTCGTCGGGATCGAACAGGTCGCGCAGCCGCGCGCGGGGGTCGCCGACGAAGTCGCGGAGCAGCTCGTCCTCGGGCAGGAGCGAGTTCTCCAGGGTATGGGTGGTCAGGAAGCCGTCCTGGCAGACCAGAATCGGCGTCTCGCTCTCCTCGGCCGCGCGTCGCGCGATGGCCGTCAGGTCGGCGGCCTCCTGGGCGTTGCGGGCGAAGAGGATCCCCCAGCCACAATCGGCCACGCCCATCACGTCGTCGTGCCCCGCATGAATGTTCAGCGCCTGGCTGGTGAGGGCCCGTGCTCCCACGTGGAAGACGGCGGGGAGCCGCTTGCCGGCGATGACGTACAGGACCTCCTTCATCAGTATCAGACCCTGCCCGGCGGTGAAGTTGGTAACGCGTCCGCCGGCCAGCGCGAACCCCTCGGCGGCGGAGGCGGATGAATGCTCCGATTCCGGCTCCAGGAACCGCAGCGGCGTGCCCCACAGATTCGTCTTGCCATCGGCCACGGCTGCCTGGTACAGCGCGGCCATGGTGGTCGATGGGGTGATCGGGTACGCGCAGGCACCCTCGCTGATCCGTGTCTCGACGTGGGCGATCGCCTCCGACCCATCCACGATGGCGGGGATTCCGGGGAACGGCGGAACGGCCTCCTGTTTGCCCATGGCTTGCGTATGGTGGCGCGCGCAGGTACCGACCGATGAGTGCCGCGCGGACCCTTAACTACGTGACCTCCGGCCCCCCGGCTTGGGACCCGTGGCAGATCCGCGCCTCGTTACGCCCGCGGCTGCGGGGGTCAGGGCCGTGAGGCGTAGACTCGGCAGACGATGAAACGCAGGGCTTCCCAGGAACGCGACGAGGTCGATGCCCGCACGCAGGCCGATGCCCGGCGTGAGGCGCTGCTTGCCCAATTGCGAGACCGTGAGACGAGCAAGCGAGATGGGCCGGTGGGTCCGATGCCGGATGCCGCTCCGGTAGAGCCGGAATCCGTGCCGGATCCAGACGGCTCTGCGGATGAGCTCGCCCCCTAGCAGGCCCGCGACCGCGCGAGGGCCGGCGACCGATGCGCGCCGCCACCACGTGGAAGGCGAGCGCCGTGTGACAATCCGGCCGGCCGCCACTGGCCGGCGGGAGTCATGAAAAGGAGACTCGGCATGATCGCCTGGAATAGGGCCGCTGGACTGTCGTTGGCCCTGCTTCTGACGAGCGCGACCAGCGTGACCGCTGTCGAAACGGTCGACATCGAAGCGGGGCTGTTCGTGGACTACGTTGCCCCTGACGCCGGGGCACTGACCCCAGGCAGCATCACCTTCGGCTTCTATGGCACGCCGGAGGTCATCGCCGCCGACGCCGTCCTCGTTCCACCGGCCGACACCAACCTGCCGTTTCTGGCGAGTGGTGCGCCAGTCTGCCTGCAGGTGACGCGCGACTTGGGAGAGATCACAGCAATGACCCTGATCGCGGAATGCACGGTGACAGGGCCTGTGACCCTGGTCCCCGACGCCTTCGGTCCGGGCGTGGGCGCCTATCTCACCAGCGACCGGGTCATCACGCCGGAGTCTCTCGTCTTCGCCTTTCCAGGGCTAGAGACCCTGATGAAGACCACGGCCGACAGCGGGGGAACGCTCAGCATCACGTTCACCTCGGATCCCTCCACCGGGATACCCATCTCGCTGGTGGCGACAACCGAGATCGCAGGCCCGGTCACCATGCTCCCGGGAGGCGACGTCACCGTCGGATCGGCCACACTGCCCGATGAGGTCATCGATGCGACGGCTCGCGCCCTCCTCCAGCAGGCCGCCGACCTTGGCTATTCGGCCACCGTCTCGATCGCAGGATCGAGTGTCATCGATCTGACTGGCGAGACGGCGATCGTGGACATCGTGCTCCTGGTGACACCCACCGACGGGGGTGCGCTCCCGGACACGGCCCAGCCGCAACGCACGCCACTGCCATTCGCTGCGAGCGGCTGGCTCCTGCTCTTGAGCCTGCTGGCTTCGGTGAGCCTTGTCCGCACTGCCACGCGGAGAAGCAACATGCGCGATCGGGCGCGGTAGCGGAGGGACGGCCGGATGCCGCTCCCCCCGAGCCGACACCCGCCGTCGAGGCGGATGGCACGGACGCGTCGGATCAAGGCGAATCCGCTCACGATGATTCGCTGGAGGAATCCCAGGCCGGGCAGAAGGGACCAGCGGAAGGGTCGGGCTAGCTGGACCTCGGCGGAACGCCGAATTCCAACTGTGCCGCCAACTCGACCTCCTCTGCATCCGTCAGTCTCTGCATCCGTCAGTGCCTCCTCGAGGGCGGGCGCAAACAGCTCCTCCTCCGCCAGGTGGACCTTGAGGAGTGCGAACAGTTAGTAGAGAGCGCGCCGAGTTTCCAACAGCCATGCGTCGCCGACCACGCCGGCAGGCTCGCTGAGCGCCCCGAGGGCGTCGATCAGCCCACGGATCTCGTTGTGGGTGTCGGTGAGCGGAATCCGCGGGTGGCGTTCCCGAAGGAGGCGCTCCATGACCGGATGCAGCGTTGCCTGCTCGGTGTCCATGTGCGGGACGAAATTCCGTGCCAGGAACTCGTGATGTCCTGGGCTTGGCTGGGGCGGAAGGATTCGAACCTTCGATCTCCTGATCCAGAGTCAGGCGCCTTACCGCTTGGCCACACCCCAGCGCATTCGCGCTCGAATCAGGCGTCCGACCTGGCAGAGGCCTGACCCACAGCGCCCATTGAGCGTATCACGACCCGGGCAGGGCAGAAAAATATCCCTGTCGGGTCGCTCCACTCGACGGGACTCGTACACTCAGCCGATGGTAGTTCCCGGCCGTCCGCGCGGCGACCTCCCCGGGGGAACCGTCAGTCTCCTGTTCACGGACATCGAGGGTTCAACGCAGCTCCTTCGCCGGCTCGGCCCCCTGTATGCCGGCGTTCAGGAGAATCATCGGCGTCTGTTGCGGGACGTGTTCTCCCGGTTCGATGGACGGGAAGTGGACACACAGGGCGACGCGTTCATGGTCGCGTTCCAGAGCGCCCACAACGCGGTGAGCGCCGCCGCCGAGATCCAGAGACAACTCGCGGCAGCGCCCTGGCCCGACGGGGCGGAGGTGCGCGTCAGGATCGGCATTCACACAGGACAGCCCGAGCGCGGCAGCGAGGGATACGTCGGCATCGACGTGGTCCGCGCAGCCCGGATCTGCTCGGTGGCCCATGGCGGCCAGGTGGTCGTCTCGGAGGCGACAAGGGAGATCGTCGCCGAGGCCGGCACCGAGACAATCGACCTCGGG
>JAOUHE010000036.1 GCA_029865285.1 Chloroflexota bacterium | reverse complement strand
GGCACGCGGAAGAACTGCCCCAGCGACCAGCCGACGCGCGGGCCGTGGTCGCGGTCGCGCGCGCCTTCCGCGGCACGGCGATCCGGCAGCTGGGAGGTCAGCTGCTCACGCAGGTCCTCGGAGAAGCCGCGGTCCGGGCGCGACGCGAAGTCGGCCGAGCGGGCGCGCTCGCCGGCGGCGTCCAGGTCGCGCTCGAGAGAGGTGAAGCGCTCGTCAGACGGCATCGATCGGCTCCCTGGCATCAGCCGTCACAACGGACGGGCGCGGTGGTCGTTCAAGCCGCATGGCACCGCTCAGGGCGGCCAGTGCGCGGTGCAGCTTCACCGCGAACGTGGCACGAGAGCAGCCCAGCACGGCGGCGGCCTCCTCGGCCGACAGGTCGTCGTAGAAGCGGAGGGCCAGCACCTGGCGATGGCTCGCCGAGATGCCGCTCATGGCGCGACGCAGCTCATCGCGGTCGAGCGCCGCGGCGAAGGCGTCGCCGCCTCCCCCATCGACATCGGTCCCGGACAGGTCGACCAGCCGGCGTCCGTGGCGAACGTGGTCGACGACCGAGTTGGCGGCGACCCGGTAGAGCCAGCCGCCGAACGCATCGTTGCGAAAATCGCGGGAGCGGATCGCCTCCAGGCCACGCTGGAAGGTGGTGGCGGTCAGGTCTTCGGCCACGGAACGCTCCCGCACCCGCCGCTGCACAAAACCGAAGATGCGTGGCAGATAGAAGTCGTAGAGCTCGCCGAACGCGGCAGCATCGGACCGGGCGCGGTCCACGAGGGTCCGCTCCCGGTCACGATCCATGCGGCTGCCGTTGTTCGGCCCATCCATCGGCTGCTGAGGCTAGGCAGGGTGGTGCGGCGGGGCAACCGGACGGCAGTACTGTTCATGCTGCCAACCGTCACCCCGCCGCTGCACGCCATCGGCCCCTACTCGACCGTGATCGTCACGGCCGCGGTCAGGCCCAGGACGTACCAGCCGTCCGGCCCGGATCCCATCGACAGGACCCGATAGGTGAACGTCTGGCCCGGCTCCACGGCCGTATCCACGAAGTAGGTGCTGCCCGGATCACCGACCACGCCGATCAGCTCGGTCCCGTCGTTGAGCGGGTAGAGCGGGTTGGCGTTGGTGGCCGATCGCACGACCTTGTAGGCGGCGAATCCATCGGCTCCGCAGGCCTCCCAGGCGAGCTTGATGCCATCGGCGGTCTGAAAGACCTCGAACCCAAGGGCCTTCGGTTCGGCCGGCGGCGCCGAGCACTCGTTGAAGGCTCCGCCCACGTTGCTGGCGGCCTTGACCACGTAGCCGTTCTCCCCGTGACTGACGGCGAAGACGCGGTAGTGGAACTCCTTGCCGCACGGGGCACCGCTGTCATAGAACTTGGTCATATCGTCCGGACCGATGACTGCGACGAGCTCATCGTCCTCGCCACCCGGCCAGGTCACGGTGGCGTCGCGGGATCGCATCAGCTTGTACTTCTCGAAGTCGCCGGCGTAGGCGGTCCACTTGACCACGATCTTGTGGCTGTCGGCGTTGACGAATGCCTCCAGGTGGATGGCACCGCTCGGGGCCGGCTTGTCGGTCGGCTGGGGCTTGTCGGTCGCCTTGGGCACGGCCGGCTTCTCGGTCGGCTCGGGCGCGTCGGTCTTGTCGGACGGCTGCCAGTCGGGGAGGTCCTTCTCCTCGTCGCCCACGAAGCCGTCGGCGTCGGCATCGGCATCGGGCTTGTCGGTCTCGCCCGATGGCGCCTCGCTGGCGTCACTGCCGCCATTCCCCGCGGACTCCTCACCAACCTGGGCGGTGGTGGCATCGGCGTCGGGATTGGCGGACATCGGTCGCAGGACCGATGCACCGAAGGTGATGGCACCGACCATGAACAGCGCGGCGAGCGCGGTCGTGGCTGTGCCGGTCAGGGTGCGGAGGATGCGTGCCCGGTCGGAGTGCTTGTCCATGATGCGTGCTGCTCCCTCGTATGAGTCCTGGGCGCGGCGCGCCCGATGACAACAACAGAACGAGGGGAGTCGCCGCGGATTACCGGTTTGCGGGGTCCGGTGGTACCGGGCGCGGGGAGGACCTTGGGGGGGGCGGGACCGAGGCGAGGAGATGGCACACGTCCCGTCGGGGCAAATCGTGCAGCGCAGTTGCGCAGTTGCGCAGTTGCGTGAATGCCCTTGACCGGCCGCAGACACAGCGCCGGCAGATGGCGGCGGGCTGCGCGCGGGTGGCGCGACCCGGGCGAATCGGCCAAACTCCGCGGCAATGCCAACCCCGCTTCTCGCCGCGCTGGTTGCCGGCCTCGGCTTCATGGTCGTGGTCTGGCTGGTCAGCCTGCCGCTGCGCAACTCGAGCATCGTGGACGTGGCCTGGGGGCCGGCCTTCCTGCTGCAGGCCGTCGTCTACTGGTCGCTGACCCCGGACGGCTGGGCGGCGCGCAAGACGCTCGTGCTCGTGCTGGTGGCGGTCTGGGCGACCCGGCTGGCCGTGCACGTCGCGACGCGCAACGCGGGCAAGGGCGAGGACTTCCGGTATGCGGGCTGGCGAGCGGCGGCCGGCCCGAGCTGGTGGTGGCGCTCGTTCTTCCAGGTCTTCGTGCTGCAGGGGCTGCTGGCGTGGTTCATCGGGATGCCGCTCCTGGGGGCGCAGTCAGGCGGGCCGGCGGCATGGACGGCGCTGGACGTCATCGGTATTGCGCTGTGGATCATCGGCTTTGTCTTCGAGGCTGGCGGTGACTGGCAGCTGCGCGCCTTCCTGCGCAACCCGGCCAACAAAGGCCGAAGCATGACTCGGGGCCTGTGGCGCTTCACCCGGCACCCCAACTACTTCGGCGACGCGACCCAGTGGTGGGGCTTCTACGCCCTCGCGGCCGCCGCCGGTGGCTGGTGGAGCCTCGTCTCGCCGGTGGCCATGACCTTCCTGCTGGTGCGTGTCAGCGGCGTCGGCATGCTGGAACGCACCATCGCCGAACGACGCCCTGACTACGCCGACTACATGCGCACCACGAGTGCGTTCATTCCCTGGTTCCCTCGTCCGAGCAAGGAGGACCCCGCATGATCCTGGACACCCCGGAGCGAATTCGCGCCTACACCGATGCCGGCTGGTGGGGCACCGACACGATCGACGACCTGTTCCGGCGGGCGGTCGCCGCCAGTCCGGACCGCATGGCCGTGGTGGATCCGCCGAACCGCGCCGACCTGACGGTCGGTGCGCCGACGCGCTGGACCTACGCCGAGCTGGCCACGCGGGTCGACCGCCTGGCCACTGCACTGCGCGGCGCGGGAGTTGGGCGCGATGACGTGGTGATGGTCCAGTTGCCGAACATCGTTGAGCTGCCCCTGGTCTACCTGGCCGCCGCGCGGATCGGGGCCATCGTCAGCCCGCTGCCGGTGCAGTACCGGGGGCATGAGCTGCGCCACACCGTGGGCGTGGTGGAGCCGAGCGCGTTCGTCACGACCACCCGGATGACCGGGCACGATCATGTGGCGATGGTCCGCGAGGAGTGGCCGGGCACGATCATCGGGCTCTCCGACGCGCCGCTGCCGGATGGCGTGCTGAGCCTGGCCGACATCCTGGAGACGCCCGTCGAGACATCGGTCCAGGCCGATGGCGTGACCGCCAACGACATCTTCACCGTCTGCTGGACGTCGGGCACCGAGGCGGAGCCGAAGGGCGTGCCGCGCAGCCACAACCAGTGGATCTCGATCGCCTACGCGACCGTGGACGGGGCGCAGCTGCGCGATGGCGACGTGCTGCTCAACCCGTTCCCGATGGTCAACATGTCGGGGATCGGTGGCATGTTCGTGCCCTGGCTGCTGGTCGGCGGCACGCTGGTGATGCATCACCCGATGGCTCTGCCAGTCTTCCTGGCGCAGGTCGGGGCCGAGCGCGTCGCCTACACCGTGGCGCCTCCGGTGCTCCTCAACCTGCTCCTCGCCAACGAGGCGCTGCTGGCGTCGGCCGACCTCAGCTCGCTGCGGGTGATCGGCTCGGGCAGCGCGCCGCTGAGCTCGGGCATGGTGCTCGGCTGGAAGGAGCGCTTTGGGATCGACGTCTCCAACTTCTTCGGCAGCAACGAGGGGACGGCGCTGATCGGGGATCCGCGCACCGTGCCGGACCCGGCCGAGCGCGCGAGCCTCTTTCCGCGCTTCGGCGGGGCGGGTGTGCCTGTGCCGTCCGGCGGCTGGGGCAACCGGGTCGCGGACGGAATGGAGAGCAGGCTCATCGACCCGCTCACCGGCGAGGAGGTCAGCGAGGCGGGCGTGCCCGGCGAGCTCGTATTCCGCGGGCCCACGCTCTTCCCCGGGTATTACCGGCGCCCCGAGATGACGGCCCGCGCATTCGACGCCGACGGGTTCTACCGGACCGGTGACCTGTTCGCCGTGTCGGAGGATCGGCCCGACCGGCTGCAATTCGTCGGCCGGGCGCGCGACCTGATCATTCGTGGCGGGATGAAGATCGCGCCCGAGGAGCTCGAAGCGCTCATCGTGCGGCACCCGGCGGTGGCGGAGGTCGCCGTCTTTGGCATCGCCGACCCACATCTCGAGGGTGAGCAGCGGGTCTGTGCGGCGGTCGTCACCAGGCCGGATCCTGCCGGGGGCGAGGGGGCGCGACTGGAGCTTTCCGTCGGAGAGTTGCGACACTTCCTGGTGGAGACCGGCGTGGCCGCCTACAAGATCCCGCGCGAGGTGACGGTCGTGGCTGCCCTGCCGCGCAACCCGGTCGGCAAGGTGCTCAAGGGCGAGCTGCGGGAGCGATTCGGGCACGAGCTGGCTCCCGAAGGGGCGGGGCGCTGAGCGACATGCGTGGCGTCGCGGTGACGCTTGCGACGCTCGCCCCGCTCGAGCTGATCCTCGTCCGGCACGCCACTCCCATCGATCCGTGGAGCCCCGGCTGGGAGGAACGCGATGACGACCGGCCGCTTACGCCCGAAGGGCAGCGGCGCGCGGACGAGCTGGCTTTCGAGCTCGACCCATACGACCTCAACGCGATCTACAGCTCGCCGTACGCCCGCGCCGTCCAGACCGTGGCTCCCACGGCGGAGCGCCGCTCGATGGAGACGCACCTGCTCCACGACCTGCGCGAACGGCGCCTGAACATCGGCCCACGCGACGACTGGGCGGAGCTCCTGGCACGCTCCTGGGCCGATCCCGACTTCTCGCTCCCCGGCGCCGAGTCCGGAGGAGAGGCGCAGCGGCGCGGGATGGGCGTGCTCGATCTCCTGCGTGCGCGGCACGCCGCCGGCGGGCGGCTGCTGGCCGGCAGCCACGGCAACCTGATCTCGCTCATCCTCCAGGCCCTGGAGCCGGCTGTCGGCCACGATTTCCACCGGGCCATGCCGATGCCTGCCGTCTACCACCTGCAGCACGACGGGATCGGCTGGCGGGTGCTCGGCGGGCACGGCTTCGCCGCCCTGGACGCGCGGAACTAGGGGGCAGGCCCGCTAGCGGATGCGGGCGACGGTCAGCCCGTCGGCGACCGGGAGCATGACCACATCGACCCGCGGGTCGGCGGCGATCTTGGCGTTCAGCTCACGGATGGCAAGCGTGTCGTCGTCGTTGACCGATGGGTCCGCCACGCGGCCGCTCCACAGCACGTTGTCGATGGTGATCAGCCCGCCGGGGCGCACGAGGCGCAGCGCGCCTTCGTAGTAGGCGTCGTAGTTCGCCTTGTCGGCATCGATGAACGCGAGGTCGAAGCTCCCCGCTCCGCCCGCCGCCAGCAGCTCGCTGAGCGTCTCGACGGCCGGTCCCAGGCGGAGCTCGACACGGTCGGCGACGCCGGCATCGGTCCAGGCGCGGCGGGCGACATCGGTCCATTCGCGGCTCACGTCACAGCAGGTGATCCGCCCATCGGGTGGCAGGGCCAGCGCCATGGCGGTCGAGGAGTAGCCGGTGAAGGTGCCTACCTCCAGGATGCGCCGGGCGCCTGTCAGGCGCACCAGCATGGCGAGCGTGGCGCCCTCCTCCGGCGCGATCTGCATGCCGGCGTTCGGCATCTTGGCCGTCTCGTCACGGAGCGCGCGCAGCACCTCCGGCTCGCGAACGCCGACCGTCAGCAGGTAGGCGTGGAGCTCTTCGTCGAGACCGATGGAGCGGTTGCTCACGATGTTGAGACGCTGCTGCGCACAGGCTCGGCATCGTGCACCGGGCCGGGTGCCGACCGCGCGGCTTGCACGGGCACGAAGGCGGCCCGATAGGTGGCCACCGTGGCGGCGCCGCCGCGCTCGGTGAAGAACCGCTCGGCAGCGGCCCCGGCCGCGGCCGCCTCGGGATCGCGATCGCTGGCCAGCATGCCCCACGCCAGCCCGCCGAGCGCCTCGCCGAGGAGGTCCCCGATGTCATGCCTCGCCTCCAGCGCGCGGCGGTACCCGGCGCGCGCCTCGTCCCAACGCCCCTGCCGTGCGGCCTGGCCTGCCTCGGCCGTGGTGAGGATGGCAGCGGTCCACCGACCGCCGCCCTGGACGTCGCGCAACAGGCGGATCGCCTCGGCCAGCTCGTCGCCCAGGTTGCCGGCAACCGCGGCAGCCGCCGCAACGTCCGGTCCGTCTGTGCCGAAGTTTGGGTCGACGGCGGATTCGAGTGCCTGGCGAGCCGCTGCCGGCCAATCACCGGCAAGGAACGCCACGAAAGCGTCCTGAAGGTTCCCGCCCGCGGTGACCATCTGGCTGTCGAGCTGGGTCCTGAGCTGGGCAGCCCTCGCCCGACCGGCCGCTGCCCCGGCAAGATCGCCCCGCAGTCCTGCCAGCCTGGCGCGCAGGGTGATGAACCAGAGGGCGTAGAAGGGGGGCACCACCTCCCCCTCTTCAAGTCCCTGGATCTCGTCCATCCAAGCGCCCCACTCGCCCGCATCCATGGACATGCCGGCCAGTAGCCCGGCGAACTGGAACGCGAACCCCTGGTTTCCGAGGCGGATGGCCAGCTGGTAGCTCTCCTCGGCCAGGGCGATGGCAGCACGGAAGTCTTCCTCGGAGATCACGGCCAGCAGGTTGTTTCGGGCGCGCAGGGCCGATGCGGTCAGGGCGTGGCCGTCCGCCTCGGCGGCGGCGCCGCGGAGGCTGGCGGCCCCCTCCACGATGCGGCCGACGTGCACCAACGCGGTCCCCTTGTTGATGAGTGCCTCGACGACCGGTCGCACGAGGCCGAGCGGCCCCGCCAACGCGAGCGCGCGGTCAGCCGTCGAGATCGCCTCGTAGTGACGGCCGGTCATCATGTAGACCCGCGACAGCTCGGCCAGCAGGGCGGCGTACTCGGCGGACGCGTCGATCGCCGCACCCTCGGTCAGCGTCTCCTCCATGACCGCGACCGCCTGTGGCTCCACCTTCGACGAGGTGTAGTGGCGGCCCATCCAGGTAGCTGCGCGGACCACGCCGGCCATGTCGTCGAGCCCGCGGTAGAGGTCGCGGGCGGCGCGGGCGTGCTCGATGGCGGCCTCGTAGTCAGACGTATGGTCGCCCAGCTCCGCGGCGCGCAGGTAGAGCCCCGCCTGCTCGGCAGGATCGGCGGTGATCGAGATCGTCTGCTCCAGGTAGCCGACAGCCTGGCTATTTGAATGCAGGGCGGCGGCCCGCTCCGCGGCAGCCACCAGCGCCACGCGCGCCTGCGCGGCCAGTGCATCGGCCTCCGGGCCCGGACGTGACGCCTCGTGCGCTGAGAGGTAGTGACTGGCGAGCACGCCGGCCGTCTCCTCCTCACCGAGCGCCTCGAGGTGGCGCGCTGCGGCGAGGTGCCGCGCGCGACGGTCCGGACGGGCCAGCGAGGCGTAGGCGACCTCCCGGACGACCGCCTGCACGAACTTGTGCTGGCCGCGCTCCGGTGACCGCGGGTCCGCATCGACCGTCAGCAGTTGGCGACGCACGAGTCGATCGAGCCGCTCCGTCAGCGCCGACGGCTCTTCGCCAGCCACCGCCGCGAGGGCCTCCGTCGTGAAGCTCTGGCCCAGTACCGACGCGTCCTGCAGCAGGGCCCGATCCTCGGGCTGGGCTGCATCGAGACGGCTGGCGATCAGGGCCTGGAGGGTGGCCGCCACGCCGAGTGAACCGATCTCGCCGGTGAGCCGGTAGCGGCCATCCTCGGCGACCAGCAGCTCACGGTCGAGGAGCATCCGCACGGTCTCGACGGCGTACAGCGGGATCCCCTCGGCGCGCTCCACGATCGAGCGCAGGGCCGGGCCCGGGATGCCGGGAACAAGCCCTTCCAGCATCTCCGCGATCTGCACATCGGCGAGCGGCTCCAACGTCACGCGGGTAACGCTGCGCACGCTGCTCCCCCAATCCGGGCGCCGCTCCATGAGCTCGGGGCGCGAGAGCGCGACGACGAAGATCGGTTCGTTGCGCGCCCAGGTCAGCAGGCTCTCCACGAAGTCGAGCATCCCCTGGTCGGCCCACTGCAGATCGGTGAAGACCATGATCACCGGGGCCTGCTCCGCCATCCGCTGGAAGAACGTGCGCCACGCGGCGAACAGCTCCTCGCGGCTCTCCGACGGCAGCTCCTCGATGCCGAGCAGCCCGGCCAGGCGGGGCGCCAGCGAGCGTCGCTCGGCCGGATCCGGGACGAACTGCTCGAGCATGGCGTTCAGCGCCGCGCGAACGGTCTCGTCGTCGTCACCTTCACCGATGCCCGCGCGCCGCCGCACCATCTCGACGAGGGCCCAGTAGCTGACCCCGTCCCCGTACGACGGCGAGCGGCCCTCGTGCCAGTACGCGGTGTCGACCACGCCGTCGAGGTACTTCTCGAATTCCCACGCGAGGCGCGTCTTGCCGATGCCGGCCTGCCCGATGACGCTGATCAGGCGCGACCTGCGCTCACGGCCGGTCGCCTCGAAAGAGTCCTTGAGCAGGCGCAGCTCCTCGTCGCGGCCGACGAACGGCGGTTCGAGCAGCTCCGAGCGACCGGATCCGCCGCGACGCGCCACGACGGCGATGGCCCGCCAGGCAGGGACCGGCGCGGCCTTGCCCTTCATCGTCTGCTCGCCGGCCGGCTCGAAGGCAATGGAGGTCGATGCCGCGTGATAGGTCGCCTCGCCGACGAGCACCGTGCCCGGCGCCGCGGCCGATTGCAGCCGGCTGGCGGTGTTGACCAGGTCGCCCGCCACCATCCCCTGGTTGGTCGCACCGATCGTCACGGCGGCCTCGCCGGTGAGCACCCCGGCCCGCGCCTGGATGGCAGCGCTTCCGTCGGCGATGCCTGGCACCGCGGCAACCAGCTCGAGCGCGGCGCGGACCGCCCGCTCGGCGTCATCCTCGTGCGCGGTGGGCGCTCCCCAGACGGCCATCACCGCGTCACCGATGAACTTCTCGACCGTCCCGCCGTGCCGCTCGATCACGGAGCGGGCGACGTCGAAGTAGCGGGTCAGCAGCTCGCGAGTGTCTTCGGCATCGCGCTCTTCGGAAAGGGTCGTGAAGCCGACCAGGTCGGCGAACAGCACCGACACCAGCCGCCGCTCGGCTGTCGATTCGGTCGCCGGCACGCTGGCTGCGGCAGTCGGAGCCGGGGCGACCGCTGCATCGGTGCGCATGGTGGCCCCGCACTCGCCGCAGAACTTCACCGCGGCCGAGTTGATGGTGCCGCACGCCGGACAGGCAACGCCGAGCTTGCTGCCGCACTCGGCGCAGAACTTGCGGCCCGCCTCGTTGGGCGTGCCGCAGGCGGAGCAGGCGACCGGGGCAAGGTCCATGGGAGTGACACCTTAGCGAACGCGGGCCTTCATGGGAAGATCCGCGCTACCCTGCGCGACATGCGTGACCGCCTTCGGCGCCTCTGGTATCGGTTCGTCGGAGTGGCCGGCGTGAACCCGATTTCACGGTGGCTGCACCCCCCGCTGTACCGATGGACCGGCGGCGCGTGGCTGCTCGGCCAATCACTTGGCAATCTCACCATCCTGCTGACCACCACCGGACGCCGCAGTGGCCGCGCTCGGACCGCGGCGCTGTGGGCCCATCCCGATGGCGACCGCCTGGTGGTGGTCGGCTCGAACGGCGGCAGCCGGCACGTGCCGGCGTGGGTGCTCAACCTGCGCGCGAATCCCGCCGCGGGGGTGCAAAAGCGGCGGGAGCGACGCACGGTGCATGCCCGCGAGGCTGCCGGCGAGGAGTACGCGCGGCTATGGGAGCTGGTGAACGCGGCCTATCCGGGGTACGAGGCGTACCTGGAGTGGGCGCACCGGACGATCCCACTGGTCGTGCTCGAGCGCACGTAGGCTCGTGGAGGCCGGGTCGCCCTCACCAAGGCCGCTGCACATGCGACGTAGGCACGCCATGGCTACAACGGCCAAGAAGCGGCCGATTCCTGGCCTCCGCGGTCATAGCCTGACCAAACGGCCATGCAGGGGGCGGCCGGCTGGCGATCTCGGCCGTTGTAGCCACGGAGTGAGGGCAAAGAGGCAAAGTCGGGGATAACCGGGCCGTAAGGCCGCGGGCCGGATGATCGGTCCGTGGCAAACCGTCTGACCCGCGTGGATGAGGCGCGGCTCGTCGCTCGCCGATTGGTGGCCGAGCACGGCGCCGACCTTCGTGAAGCGCGGGTCGCCGCGGGGCTCCGGCAGGCGGATGTCGGCCGAGCACTGCGCAGGTCGCCGTCGTCGATCGGGCGGCTCGAGCGCAACACCGCGCGGCGCGTCACCGTCGAGGATCTCGCAACACATGCCGCTGCGGTCGGTCTGCGTCTAAGCCTCCAGTTGTACCCCGGGGCCGGACGACTCCGCGACGCGCGCCAGCTCCAGATGATCAACCGATACCGTGAGATCGTGGCGCCCGGCGGCTGGGCGATCGCGCTCGAAATACCGGTCGGACCGCCGCCGGATCTACGGGCCTTTGACCTCGTGCTCTCTCGACCACCGATCCGGGTGGCTCATGAATTCCTGAGCCGGCTCCGAGACGTTCAGGCACAGATCCGGCCGCTGCTGCGCAAGCAACGCGACTCGGGGATACAACGGATCATCCTTGTCGTTGCCGGGTCGCACGCCAACCGTCGTGCGGTCGCGGAGGCTGGACCGGTCCTGCGGGAAGCGTTCCCTCTCGCCAGCCGGACGATCCTGGCGGCGCTGCGCTCGGGACGCGATCCGGGCGGGAACGGGATCGTATTCGTCTAGCGCACCGCGAGGCCTCGTGCTGTGAGTGGTGCGGCGCGTGACCTGACTGCCATCGTCATCCGATGACCACAACGGCCAACACGAGGCCGATGGTTGGCGACTGCGGTCAGGGCGTGACCATACGGCCATGCAGTGGGTGGTTTGCGCGTGAGCTTGGCCGTAGTAGCCACGGGGTGACCACGGGATGACCGCGCCTGACCGGGTCGGGGCTAGGGCAGCCCCTCGAAGAGCCATTCCTCGCGGTGGCCGTCGAGGATGCCGCGGGTCGGCCACCGGGTCAGCACGAACGATTCGGGCGTCATGGCGAGGCGCTGCAGGTCCTCGGGGAGATCGAGCGCCCAGCCGAAATCCTGGAGCTGGGTGCGATGACAGGCCATCGCGGCCCGCTTCCGCGCCAGGTACGGCTCGACGTCGACGATGGCGGTGATCTCCGACGCCGGTGTCCCGAAGGCGGACGGTTCCTCCCCCGCCTCGACCTGGTCGATCACCTGCCGGGCCGCCTCCACGTTCGTCGGGTTCAGGGCATCGGCCTCGCCGGTAAGTGCGTCCATGTCGAAATCCCACGGCAGCGGAATGCCGCGCCCGTGCATCTCCGTCAGCAGGGCGATCCAGGCGTCGCGGTTGAAGGCGATCTCGTAGAACTTGTCGACCCCGTACGCCGCACCCGCCTCGGCGTACCGGGACGGGTCAGCCGAGGCCTGCATGGCGGCGACCGCCACGCGGTGCGCGTTGATGTGATCGGGGTGGCCGTACATCCCGTCGGCGTCATAGGTGACCACCACCGCCGGCCGGGCGGCGCGGATGATCGCGGTCAGGCGCCCGACCGCCTCGGCCATGTCGGCCTGCCAGAACGACCCCGGGTGCGCGTTCGGCTCGGTGTCGATCATGCCGGAGTCGCGGTAGCCGAGCTTGTGCAGGTGCAACTCGCCGGGCCCATCCCCGCCCAGGATGTCGATCGAGCATGCCAGCTCGGCGGCGCGGATCTCCGCGATCCGCGGCCGCGCCTCCTCCTCCGCCAGGTCGGGGTCGTGGATCTCCCCCTCCTCGCCGCCGGTGCACACCACCAGGTCCACTCGACGCCCTTCGGCCACCGAGCGCGCGATCAGTCCCCCGGTGCTGAAGACCTCGTCGTCGGGGTGAGCGTGGACCAGGAGCAGGCCGCCGGAGGCGCTCATCGGTCCGCCGAGCTGGCAGCCGCGTGCTCGTCGCACTCGCACATGGCGCGCAGCTTCAGATAGGTGAACAGGCCTGTGTCATGGCCATCGGCCCAGATCGGTGCCAGGGCGTATCGGCCGATCCATTTCACCCGCTCGACCGTGGTCTGCTGCGGGTTGAAGTAGGTCTCCAGCGTGACCACGCCGGGCAGGTTCCCCTCGCCGGCGCACAGGGCGCACGGGCAGGCGCGCCGCAGCGACTGCCAGTTCCACTCACCGAGGTGCCCGTCATCCCAGCGGATTCGCATCCGGCGGCCGGTCTCGTCGAGCTCGACGCCGATCGGGTTGACGATCTCCTGCGCCGGCATCAGGTGACCTTCACGGCAGCCATACCTGGCGAACGCCCAGCCACTCGGCGCCGAACGCGGCGCCGTTGCTGGTGAGCGGCGACGGCGCCTTGCCCTGCACCAGGTCCCAGACGTAGAGGTCCTGGCGCACGCCACCACCGGGCGAGCTGCGACCGAGGGTAAAGACGACCTCGTTGCTCGACCCTGCCCAGCGGACGTGGCTTACCAGACCGCTGACGTCGACCGCGGCGATGGTGGAGCCGGCGCGGTCCCGGAGCGCGAGCGTGGTGACCGTGCCCGACTTCTCGATCAGGTCGAGGTGGTACTCCTCGTCGGGCGACCACAGGATCGGCCGACGTACGACCTCGGTCACCGTGCCATCCACCGGGTCGATCCGGTAGATCGCGGGCGCAGCCAGGATCCAGACGATCAGCTTGCCGTCGAGGGTCGGGTAGATGCGCACCAGCCCGCCGTCGTCCACGAACTGCGCCTCGCGCAGGGCGGGATCGGGGGAGGTGGCGACATGGGGGTACGTGATGGTCGCGATCGTCTCG
>JAOUHE010000180.1 GCA_029865285.1 Chloroflexota bacterium | reverse complement strand
TCCCGCGGTGTGGATGTCGAAGCGCTCGCCGAGGTACTTCATGCTCATCGCGGAGCACTCGATGTGCCACCCGGGGAACCCCTCGCCCCACGGTGACGGCCAGCTCATCAGGCGTCCCGCATCGGCCTTCTTCCAGAGCGCGAAGTCGGCGGCGTTGCGCTTGTCGCCCTCCACCTCGACGCGGAAGCCCGCGCGCGTCGCAGCGACCTTCTGTCCCGACAGCTTGCCGTAGCCGTGGAAGGCCGCCACGTCGAAGTAGACCGTGCCGTCGACCTCGTAGGCCAACCCCTTTTCCACCAGCGTCTGGGTGAGCGCCTGCATCTCGGCGATGTGGTCGGTCGCCTTGGGCAGGACGTCGGGCGGCTCGATGTTGAGGAGCTTCTCATCCTCCATCCAGGCCGCGGTGTAGAACTCGGCGATCTCGATGGGGCTCTTCCCCTCTTCGAGCGCAGCGATCAGCATCCGGTCCTCTCCGGTATCGGTCTCGTCGTTGCGCAGGTGGCCGACATCGGTGATGTTCTTGACGTACAGCACCTCGTACCCGAGGTACTCCAGCGTGCGCCGCAGCAGGTCGCCGAACAGGTATGTGCGCAGGTTGCCGATGTGCGCGTAGCGGTACACCGTGCTGCCGCAGGTGTAGATCGTCACCCGGCCGGGCGTGACCGGCACGAGGGGATCGACCCGACGGGTGAGCGTGTTGTAGAGGCGGACCGGCTGCATGGGCCGGCATTGTAGGACGACTAGGAGGGCTCTCCCGCCGCCGTTTCGCCGGAGCCCGCCGATTCCGTGCGCAGGGCCCGCAGCGTGCGGTGATCGGCGCCGCCGAATCGCGGCAGGTCGGTGATCGAGGCGGTCCTGCTGAGGCGCTCGCTCATCTTCCCGAGCACGACCTTGCTGAACTCGGGGACGTCCATCAGCGTGCGCAGCGTGTCCGCCGGGATCTCGAGCAGGGTCGTCTCCTCCTCGGCGACGACATCGGCGGTGCGGACGCTGCCGGTGAGCGCGGCGATCTCGCCGAAGATGTCGCCCGCCATCATGCTCGACAGGGCGCGGTACTCACCTTCGCTGCTGGTGGTACCTGCCACCGCACGCCCGGAGAGGATGAAGAAGGCCGCGTCGCCCTGGTCGCCGGCGCGGGTGATGGCGGTGCCCGGCGCCGCCTGGCGGACACGGGCACGCTCGATCAGCGACTCGCGATCACTCGGCGGCAGCCCGGACAGGGCCGGCCAGTAGCGTCCCAGCAGCTCGAAATCGGCCATGCTCGCCGTCCTGCCGGCAGCAAGCCCGGGGGCACCGGGTGCGGCGCGGAGCAGGCTGATGGCGCGACGCCATTCGGCGGCCGGCTGGCCGAGTCCCGGCAGCACCGCGCCGATGAGGGCGGTGGCGATGAGCAGGAGCGAGCTCGAGGCGAACAGGACTCGGATGTTGATGATGTCGGCCAGTCCGGCCAGCCCCATCCCGCCGAGGTAGACGATGTCGCGCAGCAGGTACGACGTGCTGAAGACGCGTCCGCGCATCTCGGCCGGCGTGTGTCGCTGCTGGATCAGGCGGCCGGCGACAAAGGTGGGCGCATTGAGCAGCCCGGAGATTGCGATCAGGCCGATGGCGAGCGCGATCGAGCTGGTGAACGAATAGGCCAGGCCAGCCAGGCCCATGCCGAGGAGGCTGATCACCAGCCACTGTCCCTCGCGGAGGCGGTCCGCCAGGCGCGCCATGAGCAGGCTGCCGACGACGAAGCCGACCGAGGTCATCCCCTCCTGGAGGCCGAACTCGAACTCGCTGGCGTGCAACGCGGTGAGAGCGAAGGGGAGCAGCAGGACGTTCTGGAGGCCGAAGACGACCAGCACCGGGACGCGGAGCAGGGTCACCGAGCGCAGGATCGGCGTCCTGGCGATGAACTGCGCGCCGACGCCGAGGTTGCGAATGATCTCGCTCACCGATGTCTGATCCACGACGAGGCGAGGCGCGATCCTGACCAGCGAAATCATCACGGCGGCGAAGATGAAGGTCGCCGCGTCGACGAAGAAGACGACTTCGATGTTCGCGGTGGTCGCCAGCAGTCCTGCCGCGGCGAAGCCGACGGCGGTCGAGCCGAACTGGGCGATGGCCATGATCGAGTTCGCTGCGCCGAGCTCCTCGTCGGTGGCGATCTCGGGCAGGACGCTCTCGTTGGCCGGGGCGAAGAACTGGTTGACCGAAGCGTTGACCATCACCGCGACGTACAGCCAGGCGATGTGGAGGCCGACCAGGAACGGGATCGCGGCCACGACCGCCGCGCTCAGCAGGCTTGACGCGATCATGATCCGCTTTCGGTCGAAGCGGTCGACCACGACGCCGCCGATGAGGCCGAAGACCAGGGTCGGCAGCACCGTGACCATGAGCATCAGCCCCACGCTCAGCGCCGACTCGGTCAGGCGCCAGACGATGATGCTCGCCGCCAGCGAGGTGAGCGAGTCGCCGATGGTCGAGATCAGTTGCCCGGTCCACAGGTAGCGGAAATCAGGGCGGCGCAACACCGCAAAGGGTGACGGCTGGGCCGCGGGGGCTGCCGGAGCGCCGGGCGGCGTCGCAGTTGGCTGGGCTTCGGTCACCGGTCAGTCTCCGTGTGGCGGGACGCGGCCACCAGTGGCGCCGGCCCATTGTGGCATCGCCGAAGGCGCGGCAGCGGCCTACCATGACGCCCATGCCGCAGCGAGATGCGTCCGCCGACTACCCGCTGACCCTGGGCGAAGACCCCGCCTTCTGCCCGGCCTGCGGGCAGGCGCTGGTCGAACGGGTGCTGGAAGAGGACCACCGGCCACGCCTCGTCTGTCCCGACGGCCACGTCACCTGGCGGAATCCGCGCGTCGTGGTCGGCACCCTGCCGGTGCGTGACGGGCGGGTCTTTCTGGCGCGGCGCTCGATCGAGCCCGCGGTCGGCCGCTGGACCTACCCCGGCGGCTATTTGGAGGTCGGTGAGGCGGCGCAGGAGGGCGCTCGGCGCGAAACGGAGGAGGAGACCCGGCTGCTGGTCGAAGTGGGCCGGTTGATCGGGGCCTATTCCCGACCGTCGGCCGGGGTGGTCACCCTGGTGTACGAGGCGGCCGTGGTCGGCGGGGAGGCGCTGCCGGGCGTCGAGACGGCCGAGGTCCGCGCCTTCGGTCCGGATGAGATCCCCTGGTCCGAGCTGGCCTTCACCACCGCCGAGAGCGCCCTCCGTGACTGGGTCGCTTCCCTGCCAGGTCGCGGCCCGCGCCACGTCCCGGAGCTGTACGTCACCGGCGATCCCCCCGAAGAGCCGGGCGAGACGCCGGGCTAGGCGTACCGGCGGAAGACGGCCACGGCGTTCTGTCCGCCGAAGCCGAACCCGTTGATGATCGCGACGTCGACCTGGCGCTTGCCCGCCACGTTCGGGACGTAGTCAAGGTCGCAGGCAGGGTCAGGCGTCTCGTAGTTGCTCGTCGGCGGGACGACGCCGTCGCGAATGGAGCA
>JAOUHE010000178.1 GCA_029865285.1 Chloroflexota bacterium | reverse complement strand
CTCGTCCTCGTTCACCTCCAGCACCTCGACATCTTCGACCAGCGGCCGCAGGTCGCGGGTCCCGGCGTCCGCGCGGCGCTCGCTCTCCCCTCGTCGGCGCTTGCCGACCAGGCGCGGCGCGGCGAGCAGCCGGACAACCGCCCCCCGCAGCGCCTCGTCGGTCAGCGCCTCGTCGCCGCGTACTTCGATCTCGTACTCGGCAGCGCGCAGCTGTGATGCGGCCGATGGGAAGCCGTGCCACACCTCGCGCGCATCGACCACCTCGATCCCCTCGGGCAGAAGGGCGGCCGCGGCCTGGATTCGGCCGATCGGCACCAACTCCTCGAAATACGCCTCGAGGACCTCTCCGCGCAGCTCAATGCCCACCGGGAGGTTGGCGGCGAATTTCAGGCGCGGCCGCGGCCGCTGCGCGTTCGTCCGGGCGAGGGGGAGTCCCGCCTCGGCGAAGACCCGTTCGAACTCCGCCATCAGCTCGGCCTGCCGCATGCGGAGGGCGGGGTGGCGGCGGGCGAAAAGGATCTGCCAGCGCTGACGCGGCTGGTCGGGCGGCCTGGTGGTCATCACCGGCGATGGTACTCCGCTCCGCGGCACAACCGGCATGAGCGTGCGTCGTAGGATGCACCCGTGACGGACCTCCTCAATGCGTTGCTGCGGCATCGAGTGGGCTGCTTCGTCCTGGCCGTCGGCGCCCTGCTCGGGTGGCTGATCTGGTCCGCGAGGGGGGCGTTGCCGGCCTTCGTCATCGGCATGGCACTCGCGTTTGTCCTCGACCCGGTCGTCACGCTTCTCCAGCGCCGCCGCCTGCCGCGCTGGGCGGGCGTCCTGGCCGCCTATGTCGCCCTGGTGGCGATCGTCTGGGCGCTCGTCGCCTTCGCCGTGCCACCGATCGCCCGGCAGACGCGCGACCTGATTGGCAACATGCCGCAGCTCGGAGCGGCGCTGGCGGATATTCAGCACGGGATCGAGGACTGGTACCGATCCCTTCCGCTTCCTGAGGACCTGCGCGGCATGCTCGACGAGGCGATCGTTCGTGCAGAAGCCGCGTTCGACGAGGCGATCCGCGCGATGCTCGGCCCCACGTTCGGAACGCTCTTCCGCACGTTCGGCTTTGTCTTCGGACTCGTGGTTGTGCCGGTCTGGCTCTTCTTCGTGCTGAAGGACCGCGAGCGCATCCCCAGCGCCGTCGCCGGAGCGCTGCCCCCGTCCTGGCGGGATGACAGTGACAACGTCCTGCACCTGCTCGCAGGCGTGGGTGGCCGCTGGGTGCGCGGCCAGCTGCTGCTTGGGGTCGCCATCTTTATTGCGACGACCATTGGCCTCACCATCCTCACCCTGGCCGGGTTCACGGAGTTCGGTTCATTCACGCTGGTGCTTGCCCTCATCGCGGGCGTCCTCGAGTGGTTCCCAATCATCGGTCCGGTCATTTCTGCGATCCCCGCCGTGCTCATCGGGATCACCATCAGCCCGGCCGCGGCTATCGCGGCGGTGGTCCTGTATGTCGTCATACAGCAGCTCGAGAACAACCTGCTGGTCCCGAAGGTCCTCGGCGACGCGGTCGACCTTCACCCGGCGGTCTTGATCGTCGCGCTCGTCGTTGGTGCCGGCCTGTTTGGCATCGGCGGCGCGATCCTGGCCGCCCCGGTCACGGCCGCCGGCCGCGACCTGTATCGGTACACCTTCCGGCGCCTGAACGGCGTGCCGCCTGCCGACGCCCTCGCCCAGACGTCCCGGCGCCAGACTCCGCAACTGCCCGCGCTGCCGGATCCAGCGCTCCCAGAACCGCCAGCGGAGGCACCGGCCTGACCGGCCGTCAGAACGTGGGTTTCCAGGCGTGCATGCGAACCGACTGCAGGATTCCCATCCCGAACAGCAGCGAGATCATCGATGACCCCCCATAGGTCACGAACGGGAGGGGGACACCGGTCACCGGCATGATTCCCGTGACCATCCCGATGTTCACCATCACCTGGAAGATGAGCAGGCTGGCCAATCCGCCCGCCACCATCATTCCCAGCCGATCGCGCGCGCCCCAGCCGATCGCCAGGATCCGCCACACCAGCAGGGCGAACAGGCTGAGCAGGATCAGCCCGCCGACGAAGCCCAGTTCCTCGGCCACCACGGTGAAGATGAAGTCTGTCGACTGGACCGGCAGGTAGCCGAGCTGGTTCTGTCGTCCGGCGGTCAGCCCCTGGCCGAACCATCCGCCTGACCCCACGGCGTTGAGCGCCTGGATGAGTTGGTAGCACGCACCCTGCGGGTCGCTCAGCGGGTCGAGGAAGCAGAAGAGACGCTGGCGCTGGTAGTCCTGCAGCGCACCGATCGCAAGGGGTGCGATGGCCACAACGGTCCCTGCCAGGATCGCCAGCCAACCGATGCTGGCACCCGCGATGAACAGCATCCCGACCAGGATGGCGACGAATACCAGGGCCGTCCCGAGATCCGGCTGGCGGAAGACCAGAAGCGCCGGGATCGCCATCAGCAGCCCCGCCCCAACGATGGTGCTCAACTTGCCGATGCGTTCCCCGCGCGCTGCGAGGAAGCTGGCCAGCACCACGATCATCAGCACCTTGCTGACCTCGCTGAACTGGAAGTCGAGTCCGGCCACCGTGATCGACATCTGCGCACCGAACAGGTTCGTGCCCACCAGCATGGTCAGCGCGAGCAGCCCGAGCACCACGAGGTAGATCGGCACGGCGATCACCTGGAGCCAGTGGTAGTCGATGCTGGCTGCCACGAAGAAGAGCGTCAGGCCGATGGCCGCCCAGACCAGCGTCTTCACCGTCTGGGAGAGCGCGCCCGGCGTGCTCTCCACGGTGTAGTCGGCCGAGAAGCCCATCACCATGCCAAACACGACCAGCAGCAGAACGTAGAGCAGCAGCTGCCGATCGAACGCTCGCCACCGGTGCCCGCGCTGCGTATCAACAAATGTTGCGCCACCCACAATTGCCATCCTAGTTGGCCGCCACCAGGGAGAAGTCGCGGGGGTCGAGCCGAATGTCCTGGTCCAGCTCATACCATTGCTGGAGGAAGTACTTGACCACCTCGAGGGAGACGTTGCCGCGCACTGTTGCGGCGTAGCTGAAGGTGACGATCGCCAGGTCCGCGTCGGTGGCGCCCGGCGCCGATGGCACCCACGCCACGAACCACGAGTGGAACGGAAGCGACCCATCGGCGCCAGGAGTGCCGAACTCGGCGGTCCCGGTCTTTCCGGTGAGGGCGCCGGGCAGCCGCAGGTCGCGGATGTTGTACGCGTGTCCGGTGGTGATCACCTGGCGCGCCCCGATTCGCATGGTCTGCAGGTTCTGCTCAGTGACCGGGAGCGTCCGCAAGATCTGTGGCTCATACGCCGGATCAGCCTGCCGGTCGCGTCCGCCTCGCCGCGTACGATCATCGGTCGCATCAGCCGGCCGCCATTGGCCAGCGCGCTGTAGGCGTTCAGCAACTGCAGCGGCGTGACGGCGATCACGTTCTG
>JAOUHE010000177.1 GCA_029865285.1 Chloroflexota bacterium | reverse complement strand
GAAGACCGGGAGGACGTGCAGGTCCTGCCATAGATCGATGTGGTAGTAGCGTCCGCTGCGAATCGGTCCGGTCAGGCCATCGGTCTGCTGGCAGAGGTAGAAGGCCGTGAACCTCGTCGTGTCGCCCTCAACCGACGCCTCGAAGACCAGATCGGCACGTGTCAGGTTTCGCGCCGGACGCGCGCCCGGATGGTTGTCGATCGATACGGCGAGCGTCACCCGATCGAGCAAAAGCGGGTCGGCGACGCCGAGCCCGCTCAGGGGGCAGCGAGCCACCGGCGGGGCCTCTGTCGGCTCTTGGGTGGGCTCTGGCGTGGCGCTCGCGGTCGGCCGCTCAGTTGGAATCGGGGACACGCTCGCGCTCGGACTCGGGGTCGGCTGTGGCTCCCGCCGGGCCACGACAAGGGTGATCGCCCCCGCGATCACGACCACGAGGATCGCCCCTGCCACGATGATCCGGCCGCGGCCGAGAGAGCGCAGGCGTTGCATGAGTCCGATGCTAGCGCCTTTGCCGTCCCCGACCTTGTGGCACCATGACACTCCCTTGACACCCACTTTCCCGACTGGCCTCAATGGAAAGCCGCCCGAGGCGAACCCGCGCGCCTCGCTGGCTGCGTTTCTGTCGTTCCTGTTTCCCGGGTTGGGCCAGGCCTACAACGGGCAATCCGCCCTCGCCGGGATCCTGGCCGCGCCGGCCTTCATACTCGTGGCCGCCGTGGTCGGCGCCCTGACGATCGTTGGGTCAGGGTTGCTGGCGCGGCTCTTCGATGTGCGCTTCCTGGTCGGCCTGATCGTGCTCGATCTGGCCCTCCTTGGGTGGCGCCTGATCGCCGTGATCCAGGCACATACCCATCACGGGCGCCCCGCCCGTCGGCAGTGGACCACGTGGATGACCGGTCTGCTGGTGGCCGCGACGCTCGGGATGCACCTCCTTCCGGCGTGGTACGCGGTGAAGGCCATCGACACGCTTGACTCGGTGGCGCTCGGCGGATCAGGTGGTGATCTTGACCACGCCCTGCCGATCTTCTCCGGGCTGCCGGAGCCCTCGGGGCAACCGGACGTGGATGCCGGCGAACGCGTCAACGTCCTGCTGGTGGGAGTGGACAGCGCACCGGGTCGGGTAACCGCCCTGACCGACACCATGCTGGTGGTCAGCCTCGATACCACCGGGTCTCGATCGGCGATGGTCTCCATCCCGCGCGACCTGTACGGGGTGCTGCTCCCCAGCGGCCAGCCCTACAACCGAAAGCTGAACTCGTTGATGACGTACGCCGACGCGCGACCCGATGAGTTTCCGCTCGGTGGGGTGGGGACCCTCAAGGCGACCATCGGGAAGTTGCTCGGAGTGCCGATTCACTACTTCGCAGCGATCAACCTGCTCGGCTTCAAGGACGCCGTGGATGCCATCGGGGGGGTGGACATCACGGTCACCCGAGCGATCAACGATCCGACCTACAACGACGAATACGGGACGCGGGTCGGGTTCTACCTGCAGCCGGGGACGTATCACATGAACGGTCGCACCGCCCTTGCATTTGTGCGGTCACGCAAGGGCGCCGGCGACAGTGACTTCACGCGGGCCGACCGCCAGCAGCAGTTGCTGGCCGCTCTGCGGGAACAGCTGACGGCCGGCAATCTGCTGCTGACCCTCCCCGGTCTGCTCGATGCCGTCAAGAACACCATCGCCACCGATGTCCCGCGAAACCGATTCGCCCAGTTGGCCCAGGCGGTCCAGGAGGCAGACATGTCGCGGCTCGAGCGGATCATCCTGCAGCCACCCGAGTTCATGTCGGTCGATGCCCACTCGGCGGCTGGCTACATTCTCCTGCCGAACTTCGATGCCATCCGCGGGGTCGGAGAGTCGCTCCTGTCGGAACCGACCGTCCCACCCGAGGCACAGCCGTAGCCTTAGCGGGGTGCCCTGCTAGACTCCGCCGATCATGCCCGGTTTTGCCACCCGCGCGATTCGCGCCGCCAGCCGCGTCCCTGCAGCACCGCAGGCACCGGTGAACGTCCCGATCTACCAGACGAGCACCTTCGACGTGGGGTCCGCCCTCGAGCTGGCCGAGTTGCTCGAGTTCGCGCGGCCCGGCCATTCCTACAGTCGGTACTCGAATCCCACCCACGCGGCGCTCGAGGACACGCTGGCCGAACTCGAGGGGGCCGAGGCCGCCCACGTGACCGCCTCCGGAATGGCCGCCATCCACGGTGTCGTGCTCTCGATCCTGCGCTCCGGTGACGAGCTGCTCATTCCCGGCGCTGTGTACGGCGGCATGGTTGGGTTGGCTCGGACCGTGCTCGCTCGTTCCGGAATCAGCGTTCGGGCGGTCGACATGACCGATCTTGATGCCGTAGCGGCAGCGATCAGCGGGCGCACCGGACTCGTCTGGGCGGAGACGATCAGCAATCCGACGACTGCGATGGTCGACATCGCCGCGCTCGCGACGTTGACGCATGCTCGCGGGATCCCCCTCGCGGTGGACAACACCTTTGCTTCACCGTATCTCTGCAACCCACTGGCGCTTGGCGCCGACCTGGTGGTCCACTCCACGACGAAGTACATCGGTGGTCACTCCGACCTGACCGGCGGTGCGATCGTGGGCAGTGCGGACCGTGTCTCGGCCGCTCGTGAGATCGTGATCAACGTCGGCGGCAATGCCGCTCCATTCGAGGCGTTCCTCGCCCTTCGTGGCCTCAAGTCGCTGGCCCTCCGCATGGACCGTCACAGCTCCAACGCGCTCGCGGTCGCCGAACACCTGGAAGGGGCGCCCGGCGTGGAGCGCATCCGCTACCCCGGCCTCGCCTCGCACCCACAGCACGCCCTCGCCGCTCGCGAGCTGCGTGACGGGAAGGCCGGCGGGATGCTGGCGCTCGAAGTTGCCGGCGGGAGAGCGGCCGGCGAACACTTCCTCGACCTGCTCTCGGTCGCGGTGCACGCCACCAGCCTGGGCTCGGCCGAGACCCTGTGCAGCCATCCGGCTTCGTCCTCGCACCGCCAGCTCGATGACGCGCAGCTCGCCGGCGCCGGACTGAGCCCCGGAATGGTCCGGGTCTCCATCGGCCTGGAGGATCCCGACGACCTGATCGCCGACCTGGCTGCGGCTGCCGCAGGGGCCGCCAGCTGAGCTCGCCTGGCGGATGACCGGCGTGATCGACCTCTGGCGTGCGGTCGACGCCGAGGCGCGGGTCGTCTCAGGGTCGATGGGGGAAATGACACAGCCGGTGCGCGGCATCCTGCGAACCCGCGCCGTGGCACCCCAGCTGCCACCGCGGATTGATGGTGAGCTCCTCGTCGTCGATGCTGCGCTGGTGGCCGGGCGGCCGCTCGATGAGTTCCTCGCCACCCTGAAGGCGGCGGGTCTGGCACCAGTGGCACTGCTCCTCGCCGGTGGCCCCACGGCGTTACGCCCGGACCCTGCTGGCGACGACCTGCCGGTCCTCGCCAGTACCAGGACAGCCTCCTACCTGTCCGATGCGATGGCCTCCTAT
>JAOUHE010000035.1 GCA_029865285.1 Chloroflexota bacterium | reverse complement strand
CCGCGAGCGACACGAGATTGATGAGCGCAAACCAGGCGATCGCCGGCAGGTTCGGGGATGTTGGGAGCGCGAAGTTGCCGAGGATGTGCAGCTCGCGCAGCCGATCGAACGCCTCGCTCCCGGCGCCCCCCACGAAGGAGATGGCCAGGATGGTGAGCAGCGCCGGAAAGACGCGCACGGTGCTGACGGCGCGGCGCACCGTGTCACCCATGGCGCGAACCGTTGATCGGCCATCGCGCGGCGCCGGCAACCAGTGGCGCTCCGGCATCCAGATGGCCAGGGCCACGGCCATCAGCAGGTAGCCGGCACCGCCCGCCACGATCGGCGCTTGCAGGCCCCACAGTGCGGTGAGCGGCACGCTGGCCACGATCCCAACCCCACCGGCTGCCCAGGCCAGCTGTGCGCCACGCAGGTAGATCTTCCCGGTCTCCTGGTTGCCCGTCTCATCGCTGATCCAGGCCTGCGTGGCACCCGAGGTGAACGTGAACCCGATCCCCCACAGCACCTGTGCCAGCAGGATGGTGGGAAACAGCGCCCACGCGCCCCAGACGACCAGTCCGATCCCGATGAGCGCGGTGCCGATGATCACCGACAGTCGACGGCTGACCGTATCGGCCAGCACCCCGGTCGGCACCTCGAAGATGAACGCCGAGGCCTCCAGGGTCGTGCCGACCAACACCAGCTGCAGCGCGTCGAACTTCGCCACCTGGATCATGAAGAGGCCCGAGGCGGTGATGACCATCATGAACAGGAACGTCCCCGCCGCCTCCTGCGCAAGGTAGACGCGATAGGCGAAGCGCGCGCCGGAAAGCGTCACGCGGGGTCGTCGCGCAGGCGGCTGTAGAGCACCAGGTCGTGATAGGCGCCGGCCCGGAACTGCGCTCCACGCATGATCCCTTCGCGTCTGAATCCCGCCTTCTCGAGGGAACGCTGCTCGGCGCCGTTCGCGACATCGGTCGAGGCCTCGACCCGGTTGACCCCAGTCGTCTCAAAGAGGTACGCGGCAAGCAGTCGCTGGGCCTCGGTGCCGTACCCGTGACCGCGCGCCTCCGGGATCAGCGTGATCCCGATGTTCCAGGCGATCGACTCGACCGGGCCATTGACGACCTGGTGCCACCCAACGGTGCCGATGGGCGTCCCGTCGGCGACGAGCTCCACGATCAGCTGGCCGTTGTGGTCGTTGCGCAGCGGACCCTTCGCCATCGCCTCGCGGGGCGCGGGACTCGGGGGCAAGCCGAAGTCGTTGAATTCTCCCCTGATCGCGGGGGTATCCCACGCCTCGAGCAGGTCAGCGTCCGCGAGGGTGATGTCGCGCAGGCGGACATGCGGATCATTCATGCGACGGCAAGTATTGCAGTCCCCGAAATCAGCCTCATGGGACCGCCGGCCGTGAAGATCAGCATGTAGCACCGGAACTCGGCGGCCTCGAGCCACGGGTAGACCATGTAGATACGCCGCGCTGAGCCCGCGCGGCCCCGGTTCACCCGGCAGCGGTCAAGAACCAGTCCAACCCGAGCTCGAGGAACCGTCGACGAGCCTGCTCGAGCAAGGCATCGTCGTGGCGGACGGTTCCGAGGGCGCGCAGGGCGAACGGCTCGATGCAGGTCCCTGGCACGGCGAGCGCTGGGGCGTCCCGCTCCACGTCGTCTGCGCGGTCGAGGGCGGCCGCGGCGTCCAGCCAGGCCGCGGCGCCAGCCATGTCGAACATGAACCGCATCGTCGGCCGGCCGTAGGCATCGAACAGCCGCGTGACCTGGGCGCGGTCGCCGCGGAGCAGCGCCATCCGAAGCGTGGGTGCGGTTAGCTCGCGTGCGTAGCCCTCGATCCCGAGCGCGGATGCCTGGCGCTCGAACCGGCGTGCCGCCTCGTTATCACCCAGCGCCGCCTCGGCCAGCGCGCAGACCAGCAGCGACCGCGCGTTGCGGACGCACGGTGTGGCGCGATTCTCCTCGACGGCCTGCTCGACGCGCCGCTCGGCCTCACGGATGCGAGCCCAACCCGCGGCGAGCTCCTCGATCTCGAGCGCATACGCGACGCCGTGGACCCGGTTGTGGGGTGTGAGGTCCGCGACGAGCTCGGAAACCAGCCCACTGAACCGCCTGGCGTCGCCGAAGCGGCCAGTGGCGGCGGCCACCCGGAGGGCGGTGTTTTCGACCAACGTCTCACGGTCCCCCGGATCGGCGATCCGGTCGAGGAGCGCGAGCACGCGCTCCGAGCCGGCGGCCGCCTCGTCGTACCGGCCAGCTTGCATGGCCGCGATCGTCCACACGCGCAGTGACCAGGCGGTGAGCTCGGGGTCATCGATGCGCTCCGCGATCGACAGCGCCTCGCTTGCCGTGTCGATGGCGTGGTCGGTGTGCCAGGCCTGGGCCACGAGGGCCATCCCCCGTTCGCGGCTGTCAGGCCCGGAACCGGCCAGGACGCGATCGATCCAGCCCTCGACCTGTTTGCGCGCCAGTGGCGGGCTCCAGGCCAGCCACGCCGTGCAGGAGCGCAGCGCCAGCTCGGCATAGAGGGCGGTCACCGTGCGTTGGTCGGGCGCCAGGGCGATTGCGTGCTCGCTGGCGGACACGAAACCGCGCGCGTCGTAGCGCTGTGATTGGACCCCGGCAAGCGCCCGCCACAGCTCGAACCGGGTCGGGTCGTCCGGGGCGAGCTCGAGCGCCCGCGCATACAGGGCGACCGCCGCCTCCATCTCGTAGCGCGAGGCCGCCCGCTGCGCGGCGATACGCAACCAGTGGAGCGCCCGCTCCCGGAGTCGGTTGAACTCGCCGGGCGCATCGACCCAGGCCAGCGCCGCATAGTCGTCACGGACGGCCTGCTCGTAATGGTGTGCCAGGAACGGCACCGTTGCCTCGCCGGCATCGCGCTCCAGGTAGCCCGCCAAGGTCGCGTGGAGCCGGCCACGCTCGGCTTTGGGCAGGCTGTCGTACGCCACCTCGCGGGTCAGCTGGTGTTTGAACGCGTACTCGGTCGGACCGGTGGGTGACGACTCCACCGTCCGGCTGACGAAGCTCCGGCGCTCCAACAGACCCAGGTCGGGCTGGGTGCCGGCGACGAGCTCGTGGACAGGCGCGTCCCAGAAGACGCGCCCCATCACTGCCGCGGCCTGAAGCGCCCGCTTTTCGACCGCGGGCAGCAGGTCGATGCGGGCGGCCAGCACCGCCTGGACGGTGTCGGGAAGCTCCCGGTCCTCGACGGCCCGTTGCAGCACCCAGCCGTCCGTTGATCGCGCGATCGCCCCGCGGTCGATGAGGGTCGCGAGCAGCTCCTCGATGTAGAACGGGTTGCCCTCGGCGCGTCGGACCACCAGGTCGCGCACCTCGACCGGCAGATCGCCACCCATGAGTTCGGTGACCAGGTCGTCCGCGTCGCCGGTCGCTAGCGCGTCCAGCTCGATCCGGAGGTCCGCGGGCAGCTCCTCGCGCCCCTCCGGACGCGACGTCGCGACGATCAGGAGAGGCCCGGTGACCCGCTGGTGCAGAGCCCGCAGCAGCTCGATCAGCGGCTCCTCCGCCCAGTGGGTATCCTCGATAACCAGCACGAGCGGCCGCCTCGTCGCGCGGTCGTCGAGAAACTCGATCCAGCCCTGGGTGAACCGTTCACGGACCACGAGCGGATGGAGGTCGTCGGCCACCGAGAGACCAAGCGCCAGCCCGAGGATCGCGCGGTCGCCGAGCTGCTCGAGGGCCGCCTCAGGTGGATCGGTGTCCTGCAGCCCGAGCTCCAGGCGAAGGATGTCCGCCATCGGCCGGTAGGTCAGGCCGCGCCCATAGGAGAGGCACCGCCCGGTGCGCACCAACGGGGCGGGTGTCCGACGTTCCAACTGCCGCGCGAACTCGTCGAGGAGCCGGCTCTTGCCGACGCCAGGCTCTCCAACGACGGCGACGCTCTTCGGGACGCGGTCCCGGAGCACCTGCTCGTAGGCGCCGGCGAGTGCCTCGAGCTCGTGCTCGCGGCCGACAAATGCCCGGCCGAGACCGCCACGCGGTCGAGAAAGCGCGAGCGCCCCAACCAGCCGACGAGCTCGGACGCCACCCTCCTTGCCCTTGGCCTCGATGACGAACGGCTCGGACATCGCGAAGGCGGCCCCGACGAGCACGGCCGTCCGATCGCCGACGAGGATCTCGTCCGGCGCTGCTCCCTGCTCGAGGCGGGCGGCGACGTTGACGGCATCACCGGAGGCGAAGGAGCTTCCAGCGCGCGCCGTGCCGGCCATGATCTCCCCCGTGTTGACGCCGATCCGGAGGTGGAGCCGCCCGCCGAACAGCTGCTCCATGCGAGCGCGCATCGCCAGCGCGCTGTGGAGCGCCCGCTCCGCGTGGTCCTCGTGGGCGACCGGGACGCCGAACACGGCCATGACGGCATCGCCGGCGAACTTTTCGATCGTCCCGCCGCTGGCCTCGATCTCGTCCGCCATGGCGTCGTAGAAGCGGTCGAGCAGAGCCCGGATGTGTTCCGGATCATCGGAGGCCGCCAGCGCCGTCGAGCCGACCAAGTCGGCGAACAGCATCGTGGCGACCTTGCGCTCGCTGGTGGGCACGGCTCCAGTCTACGAGCTGCGCGGGCGCATTTCGGCCACGAGCCGGCCGCGTCGGCGTGCGGCCTCTTCGCAGTGGGTTCGGGACGCTCAGGTGGTGAGCAAGGTGGCCAGCGCGCGTAGCGCGGTGTCGATCGGGTCCCGCCCCGCGGACACGGGGATGCGGACCTGGTTCGAGGCCGCCACGGGGCGGAATCCGGCAACTGTCAGCGCTCGCGTGACGCTCGCACGGTCGAACCGCGGCCACTTGAGGGTGACCTGCCCCGGCTGCGCCCGCACCTCGGGCACGCCGGCCGCCTCCGCGGCCATGCGCACCGATACGGCGCGGAAGAGCCCCTCCACCGGGTCCGGGACCGGCCCGAACCGGTCACGCAGCTCGCCGCGCAGCGCCTCCACGTCCCCCGCCGACCGGATGCCCGCGAATCGGCGATAGGCCTCCAGCTTGGCGCCGGCATCGGCGATGTACTCGTCGGGCAGGAAGGCAGATCCGGGAAGGTCCAGTCGCACGGCACCCGGTTCGGCGACGGGGATCCGTCCGCGCCGCAACTCGACCGCCTCGGCCAGCATGCGGGTGTACAGCTCGAAGCCGACGGCCGCCATATGGCCGTGCTGCTCGGCGCCGAGGATGTTGCCCGCCCCGCGGATCTCCAGGTCGGAGAGCGCGATCTGGTAGCCGGCACCGAGGTCCGACGCCGAGAAGATCGCGTGCAGGCGCTTGCGCGCGACCGGGGTGAGCGGGGCGCCGCGCCGGTGGAGCAGGTACGCATACGCCCGGCGGTCGGAGCGTCCCACCCGTCCGCGCAGCTGGTAGAGCTGCGCCAGGCCCAGCGCGTCGGCCCGCGCGATGACGATGGTGTTGGCGTTGGGGATGTCGAGCCCGGACTCGATGATGGTGGTGCAGACGAGCACGTCGAATCGGCCGGCGTCGTAGTCGAGCATCACCCGCTCGAGCATCCCCTCGGCCATCTGGCCATGCCCGATGGCCACCTTGGCCCGCGGGACGAGCCGGCGGATCCGCTCTGCGGCCGACTCGATCGTTTCGACCCGGTTGTGCACGTAGAAGGCCTGGCCGCCGCGATCCAGCTCCCGGTTGATCGCGTCGCGTACCAGGCCGTCGTCGTCCTCGGCGATGCGGGTCAGGATCGGCAGGCGCGCCTCAGGCGGCGTCTCGATCACAGAGAGATCCCGAATGCCGACCAGCGAGAGATGGAGCGTCCGCGGAATGGGCGTGGCGGACAGCGTCAGGACGTCCACCTCGCGGCGCATCGCCTTGATCTGCTCCTTGTGACCGACCCCGAAGCGCTGCTCCTCGTCCACCACCAGCAGCCCAAGGTCAGCGAAGACGATGTCCCTGCTCAGGATCCGATGCGTCCCGATCAGGATGTCCACCTCACCGGCCGCAACCGCCGCCACGGTCCGTTGCTGCTCGGCCTTGCCGACGAATCGGCTCAGCATCGCAACCCGCACCGGGAACGGGGCCAGGCGGCGCTGGAAGGTACCCAGGTGCTGCTGCGCCAGGACGGTGGTCGGCACCAGCACCGCGACCTGCTTGCCGTCCTGGACAGCCTTGAAGGCGGCGCGCAGCGCAACCTCGGTCTTCCCGTAGCCGACGTCGCCGCAGACGAGGCGGTCCATCGAGCGTCGCCGCAGCATGTCCGCCTTGACCTCCTCGATGGTGCGCGACTGGTCGGGCGTCTCGGTGTACGGGAACGCCTCCTCCAGCTCCCGCTGCCAGGTCGTGTCGGGGCTGAACGAGAAGCCCGGGGCCGTCTCGCGCGCCGCGTAGACGTCAAGCAGGTCCTCGGCGAGCTCCAGGACCGCGCGCCGCACCCGCTGCTTGGTGCGCTCCCAGTCGGTCCCGCCGAGCTTGCTCAGGGTCGGCGCCGGTCCGCCGCTGTAGCGGGTGATCCGCCCGATCTGGTCGGCCGGCAGAAAGATCTTGTCGTCGCCGGCGAAGTCGAGCTGGAGATACTCCTTGGTCGCGCCGCCGTACTGGCGCTGGGTCATCCCTGCGTAGCGAGCCACCCCGTGGTCGATGTGGACGACCGCATCGCCGATCTCGAGCTTCCCGATCAGGTCACGCGTCACCACCCGCTTTGCCGGGGTCAGCCGCCGGACCCGCGTGGCGCCGAACAACTCCCAGTCGGTGAGCAGCAGGAGCCCGGAAGCGGCGTGGGCGAATCCTCCCGACAGCGAGCCATGCACCAGCGCGATCCCGCCGACCGCGGGGATCTCGTGCAGCTCGGCGGCGATGGCGACCGAGCGTCCCGACTCCTCCAGCAACTCGCCGATGCGACTCGCCTGGTCGGTCGTCACCACGAGACGCCGCCCCGCCGCTGCCTGGCCGGTGAGCCACTCGCCGAGGCGCTCGGCGCGGCCCGGCAGGATCGGCGCCGCGGCGTAGCCGGCGTCGGTCTCCGACCCGTCATCGAGCGCTTCGGCGGCCCGAGCCTCGAGCGCGCCAAGCGTGGCGGCGCCCTCGTACGGGAGCGCCCAGCCAGCGGGGAGCTCCGCGGACGCCACGAGACCCGCGCGGCGGTCGAGCGCCTGCTTGTCCAGTTCGGTGGCGATGGCGCGCAGCTCATCGGAATCGGTGAGAACCACGTGCGCCGAGGGCGGCAGGTGATCCGCGGCCGGGCCAGCGGTGAGCAGTGCCGCCCAGGTCTCGGCGGCCTCCGCGACATCGCCCTGTTCCAGGCGCGCCAGGTCCTCGCGCAGCGCGTCGGAGGTGAGCGGGCCGGCCGAGGCGGCGAGGCTCTCCCATCCCGCGGCGGGCAGGAACTCGCTGGCGGGGAGCAGGGTGGCGTGATCGTGGCGGCGGCGACTCGCCTGGGTCATCGGGTCGAATCCGCGAATCGATTCCACCTCGTCGCCGAACAGTTCGATGCGCAGCGGCTCGGTGGCGCCCGGCGGCCAGGCGTCGACGATGCCGCCACGGCCGGCGAACTCTCCAACGCCGCTCACCTCCACGGCCGCCTCGTAGCCGCCGCGAACAAGGGCAGTAAGGAGTGCGCGCTGGTCGAGCCGCTCTCCCACCTTCACCGACACCTTCGAATGAGCCAGTTGCTCCACCGAGAGCGTGCGCTGGACGAGGGCGAGCAGCGGCGCCACGATCACCAGGCCGTGGTGGCGGCCACCAAGCAGATCGAGCACCTCGAGTCGTTCCGCCGACTCGTCGTGCTCGGCGAGCGCCCGTTCGAGCGGCAGCGCGGCACGCTCCGGCAGCACGCGGACACGGCCGGAGGGGAGCCACGCAGCCAGGTCATCGGCGAGGCGATGAGCCTCCTCGTCATTCCGCCCGACCACGACCAGCGGCGATACCTCCGGGACGACCGCGCGCCGCGCGGCGACGTGTGCGGCCCGCGCAGCCGCGGGCACGCGCAGCACGCCCGCCCGGGCAGGAGCGATGTCACGCGCCAGCTCCGCGGTGAGAGCGGACACGCGCCGGTCGGCGCCGCCCCGGGTGGAGGTCGGCCGTGCCGCGACGGCCATCAGCAGCGCCTCACTCCGTCACTCGGGCGGCTCGGCCAGGTCGATGCCGTTGAACTCGTTCATTGCCTCCTCGATGCCGTCACGCAGCCAGCGCTCGGCTGCATCGGTGGCGGTGGCCACCGCCTCGGCGGCCAGCTCACGCTCCCCCGGCTTGAAGATGGCCAGCACGTGCTCCACCGCGTGTCCGCTGCGCCCGATCCCGACCCGCAGCCGGTTGAACTCGTCGCTTCCAAGCGTCGCGATGATGTCGCGCAGCCCGTTATGACCGCCCGCCGATCCGGAGCGCCGAAGGCGAACTCGACCGAGCGGCAGGTCAATGTCGTCGGCCACGACCAGCAGGTCGACGGCGGCGTCCGCATCGGTCTGCCGCATGGCTGCACGCAGTCCGCTGCCGGAGTTGTTCATGTAGCGCATCGGCTTGACCAGCAGCACGCGGCCGATCGGGCCGGGAAGGGTGGCATCCAACACGGCAGCGCCTTCCCGGACGCGCCCAGCACCGGCCAGCCCCCAGCGATCGGCAAGCAGGTCGACCACCCGGAAGCCGACGTTATGGCGCGAATACCGATAGCGCTCGCCTGGATTGCCCAGGCCGCAGATCACCTTCATCGCGGCCGATGGTAGCCGCCCCGGCTGCGTGCGGGATCAGGTCCCGGCGGAGACGGCGTGGCCGGCTCGATCGAACAGCGATCCGGGTTGCCAGGGAACGTCGTGGTGACGTCGGTGCAGTGAGCTCAGCACGGAACTCTCGAGGCGTCGCATGACGAGCTCGTCATCGGCCTCAGCGTGGTCGTGCCCGAGCAGATGGAGCGTGCCGTGGACGGCGAGCAGGATGATCTCCTCGGCGACCCCCCAGCCACCATTGCGCGCCTGGCGTTCCGCCTGATCGAGATCCACCACGACGTCCCCGAGCAGCATGGCGCCCGGCGGGGAGATGCCGTCATCGTCACCGAGGTGGGAGTGGCCGGCGTCGATCAGCCATTGGTGCAGAGGGAAGGCCAGCACGTCGGTCGGGCCGCGCTCGCCCATGTGGTCGAAGTTGAGGTGCGTCATCTCCGCGTCGCCGGCAATCGTCAACTCAACCTCGACGTCGAGATCGCCCAACGCCGCGCGGGCGGTCACGGCAACCGCGGATTCGAGCAGTTCGTGCAGGCGCGCGCTATCGACCGGCGCGATGGCGGCAGCCAGCCGCTCGTGCCCTACCCGATCGTGGAAGGTAACGGCCGTCTCCATGACGAGATCATGGTAGGCCGGTCAGCGCCAAGGCTCAACCGGGCGGCGGTTCCGAAGTTGGCACCTGGTCGGGGTACTTGATCCGGCTGTGGTACATGCCGAGCAGTTGCTGGACGAACGCCTCCTTGATCTGGGCGATGTTCTTGAGTGTCAGGTCGGCATCGTCGAGCTGGCCATCCTCGACCCGCGCATCGACGATGCGATTCACCATGCCCCGGATCGCGGGCTCATCCTTCTCGTCCAGCGAGCGGACCGATGCCTCGACCCCATCGGAAAGCATCAGGATCGCCGCTTCGCGACTCTGCGGCTTGGGGCCCGGATATCGGTACTGGTCGCTCGTGGCAACATCCCCACTGGCGCCGAGCTCGCGCAGCGCCTTGCCATAGAAATAGGTCATGACCGCGGTGCCGTGGTGCTGTGGGATGAAGCCGATGATCTTGACCGGCAGCCCGTGCTCGTAGCCGAGATCGATCCCGTCGCGGATGTGGCTGGCGATGATACGCGCGCTCGTCTCGGGGTCCAGCTCGTCGTGGAGGTTGCGCGAGCCTGCCTGGTTCTCGATGAATGCAAGCGGATTCTTCATCTTGCCGATGTCGTGGTAGTAGGCCCCGACTCGAGCGAGCAGCGGGTCGGCACCGATCGTCTCCGCGGCACGTTCGGCGAGGTTACCGACCATCACGCTGTGGTGGTAGGTGCCCGGCGTCTCGAGCAGGAGGCGCCGCAGCAGGCGAGACGACGGGTTGGCCAGCTCGAGCAGCTGGAAGACGGTCATGATCCCGAAGACGTGTCCGAGGACGGTGAACGAGCCGACCGCCAGCAGGACCGAAAGCCCGGCATTCACGGCTCCGGCCGCGATCCCCTGCAGGATTCCCGGCAGGTCGTTCTGACCGATCAGGCCGGTGGCGGTCAGGATCGCCGCGTTGCTCACCGCGATCGCGACCCCGGCTCGCACGAACATGTTCAGCCGCTCGGCATGGGCGATGGTCACCAGCGCGGCGATCCCGCCGGTCAGGGCGTAGGCCGCGGGCCCGAATGCGTCTCGGTTCATGACGCCCGCAAGCAACGCCAGCGTGACCGCCATCGCGGCGGCGGCGCCGGCGTCGAGCAGGACCGCGATGACGAGCACGGTGGCCGCCGTCGGAACGACGTAGGCCCACAGCGTTCGGTCGGCGGCGATGCGGACCGCGACGGCACTCACCACCAGCGCGAGCACAAACAGCAGGAGCGAACGGTTGCGGAACCACACGTCCGGCTTGAACCGCCACAGGAATCCCACCAGCAGCCCCGACAGCAGCAGGGCGATCAGGCCGTGACCGGCGATGGTGGTCGCCTCCATGAGCGGGCGGGTGAGACCCAACTCGTCGAGCTTCTCCAGGTCGAGCACGGTGATCGGGTCACCCTGGCGTACCACCGTCTGACCCTGCCGAACCTCCACTGCCACCGGCTCGACCAGCGCGCGGGCGTCCTGGCGCGCCGCCTCGGTCAGTTCGTCGGAGATCTGCGTGTTGGCGACCAGCTGTCCCGCGGCGAGGTCGCCGGCCAGTTCGCGTTCCGGCTGCGCCAGCGAAGCGGTGACGTTCGCCCGAATCTCCTGGCGCGCTTCGGAGATGGCATCCTCGCGGACCTCGCCGGAGAGTGCCGCCTCGAGCGCCGTACGGCCGGCTGCCGAGACACTGGTCCAGTGGCTGACCGTCATCGGCGCAACCAGGGCCACCTGCTCATCACTGAACGTGGGCGCCACCTCGTTCAGGCGGGTGACCACTGCCTCGGGCGAGATCGTGCCAGCGTTTCGCTGGGTAAGGATGTTGGTGATCGAGCGTGCCAGCGCGTCATAGAAACGCAACTGGCGTGCGCGGATGTCGGCCCGCGGTGCGATCTGCTCGTAGACCGACGCCACCGCGTCGGCAGCAGCCTGTCGCGCCGCCTCGGTCTGTGACTCGCTGATGAAGTTGACCGTCTGGGCGGCGCGAATGTCGGTCTGTGCCACATCGCCGACCGACAGGTCCACCTGCCCGCCGCCGAGGCTCACCGAAAGCGTGGCGAAGATGGCCAGCGTCAGGAATGTGCCGACGATCAGGGCACGGGCCCAGGCGCCCCGTCCGGGCCCCTCGGTCTCGGCCAGCGTGCGCGGGATGAACATGATCAGCCGCCCAGCAGCCGCCGCACCAGGTCCGAGACGGCCTTGCCGTCGGCCCGGCCGCGGGTCTGGGGAACGACCCGACCCATCACCCTGCCCAGGTCGGCGGGCGTGGTGGCGCCGGTCTCGACAATGGCATCGCGCACGATCCGCTCCAGGTCGTCGTCGCGGAGCCGCTCGGGCAGGTACTCGCTGAGGATCGCGGCCTCGGCCTCTTCGGCATCGGCCATCGCCTCGCGGGCCCCGGCACGGAACGCCTCGACGCTCTCGCGACGCTGCTTGACCTGCCTGGCCAGCACATCGGTGTAGTCGTCATCGGTCAGCGGACGGCCGAGCTCGATCTGGCGATTGTGGGCAGCGGCCATGGCCATGCGCAGCGTCTGCGTGCGCCGCTCGTCGCGGGCGCGCATCGCGTCGCGCATGGCGGATTCGATCCGTTCCTGAAGAGTCATCGCTTGATTCGGCGGACCGGGGTCCGCCGCGGTGGAAGGGAGCGTCTGGCGACTATTCGCGGGTGGTCTTGCGCTTCTTTGCTTCCTTGCGCTTCCGCTTCACGCTGGGCTTCTCGTAGTGCTCGCGTCGCCGTGCCTCAGCCAGGATCCCGGATTGCTGGATCTTCTTGTTGAAGCGGCGCAGCGCGCTCTCGAACGACTCGTTCTCGCCCACGCGGACCTCTGCCAAACGTCTCGCCTCCTCTCTGCCATGGTGTTGCGCCTGGACCGATGAGCGCCGTATGGCGCCTGCGCCGGTCCTGCGCACAAGCCTGCGGAGTCTATCAGCGAGGGTGGAGAGGGTCAATCAGCCCGGAGTTGCCGCGCGACAAACTCTTGACACGAGTCGTATATTCACTACGTGACTCATATCGCTAATGATGTGGGGCGCGCGTACCGAAGCGAGCTCCGTGCGCACCAGGCCGAGGAGACACGGGTGCGTATCCTGGACGCCACCATTCGCGTCATGGCCGGCGGACTCGCCTTCCTGTCCATTCCGGCAGTGGCACACGAGGCCGGCGTATCGGTGCCGACGATCTACCGCCACTTCGGAAGCAAGGGTGCTCTCATCGCGGCGGTCTACCCACACATCGTGCGGCACCTCGGCCGGGAAGACGTGGTCCTCCCACGCTCTACGGACGAATTTCGAGGTTGGGCCCGCGCGATGTTCGCCCGCATGGATTCGGTCGGCGACATCGCACGCGTGGCGATGGCAAGCCCCGCGGCCGACGAGACACGACGAGTCACCATGCCACAGCGGTTCGCAAGGATCCGAGAGTTGGCGGATGCCCTGGCTCCGAATCTGACGAGTGTCGACCGAGACCGGTTCGCCCGCCTGCTCGTGATCCTCACATCGTCGTCTGCTCAGCGGATGTGGCGCGATCCCCTCGGCTCACCGGTTGACGAGGCCATTGACGATTTGGACTGGGTGGTGCGCGCGATGATCGCGTCAGCGTCGGGGCACGGGCGATGAGTTCGGGATCGATTCGGCGACTGGCCGACGTGGGTCTTGGCGATGCCGCCGACGTGGGCGGCAAGGCCGCGAGTCTGGGGGAATTGATCGCGGCAGGGGCCCGCGTCCCCGAGGGCGTTGTGCTGACGGCCGACGGCGCCGCCCTGGCGACCGATGACCGTCGATCGCTGCTGTTCGGGGCGGCGAAAGAGCTCGGCACCGGTACGTTTGCCGTCCGATCGAGCGGGGTCCCCGAGGATGGTGACGACCACTCGTTCGCAGGCATCTACGAATCCGTCCTGGACGTGTCAGCCGAGGAGATACCCGCGGCTGCAGAGCGCGTCCTGGCCAGCGCCAACGCAGAGCGCGTCTCCGAGTACGAACACGTGAG
>JAOUHE010000176.1 GCA_029865285.1 Chloroflexota bacterium | reverse complement strand
GACTGGGCAGTTTCGGTGCGATCACGTCGTTCAAGCAGACGCTCCAGCGAGCGGACGGCATCAGCAGCGTCGCTCTGGGGATCGGCTCAACCGGTGAATTCATTTTCAACATCGATCACGAGGTCGGGTTCGACATGCTGGCCGCGGTTCGCTCGATCGAGCCGGACGCCGAGATCCAGGCGGATGGCAGCACGGTCAATGTCAAGGTGACCCGCACCCGCTGACGGTCACCTGCCCGGGTGCTAGACTCCCGCCCACGGCGTTGACCGCGAGGAGTACCCCTCCATCGGCCGCACCAGAGACGGCGGGACATCGGGCTGAAATCCTGCCGGGGAGCGAGAGGGCGAAGGTCGCGCGCGAGCCGGTCGGGTCCGCCCGTTATCGCGGCAGCGAGGGCGCATTCCCGTTGAGGGCGTGAGCCGAACGAAGGTGGTACCACGACCCGTTCGTCCTTCGGCGAACGGGTTTTGTGTTGGTGCGAGAGGAGATCGACCGATGACGAGCGGGCAACCGGGTCTTTCGCCGCGCTACGCCCCCGCATCGGTCGAGCCGGGGATCTACGACCGCTGGTTGGCGAGCGGCGCCTTCACGCCGGACGCCGAGGCGCCCCTGGGCGCCGAGCGCTTTGTCATCACCATGCCGCCCCCCAACGTCACCGGGTCGCTCCACACCGGGCACGCGCTCTTCGTGACCCTCGAGGACATGATGACCCGCTACCACCGCATGCGCGGTGCCGACACGCTGTGGCTGCCGGGAGTCGACCACGCGAGCATCGCGGCCCAGTTCGTGCTCGACAAGATCATCGCCGAGGAGGGGGAGACCCGCGCGTCGCTCGGTCGGGAGCGATACCTGGAGCGCATGTGGAGCTTCATGGACGAGACGCGCGACGCCATCGGTCTACAGATGCGGCGGCTCGGGGCCTCGGCC
The DNA here is from genome assembly GCA_029865285.1 of Chloroflexota bacterium. Lineage (GTDB taxonomy): Bacteria > Chloroflexota > Limnocylindria > QHBO01 > QHBO01 > CF-167. The sequence continues at coordinate 2,598 of JAOUHE010000176.1, read as the reverse complement.
GACTGGACCCGCAACCTGTTCACCATGGATCCGATGAGCGCTCGCGCGGTGCGCACCGCCTTCAAGCGGCTGCATGACGCCGGGCTCGTCTATCGTGGCGAGGCACTGGTCAACTGGTGCCCGCGCTGCCGCACGACCATCAGTGACCTCGAAAAGGTGCCGCGTGACGAGACCGGCACGCTGTGGCAGATCCGCTACCACCTGGCCACGCCCGACGGATCGCCGGACCCATCGCAATGGATCTCGATTGCCACAACCCGTCCCGAGACGCTGCTCGGCGACGTGGCCGTGGCCGTCCACCCCGACGACGAGCGGTACCGTGACCTGGTTGGCCGCGAGGCGATCCTGCCGTTCCTCGGTCGCCGCCTGCCGATCATCACCGACGAGGTCGTCGAGCGGGAGTTCGGCACCGGCGCGGTGAAGATCACCCCCGCCCACGACGCCGACGACTACGAGACCGGCCGCCGGCACGGCCTCCCGGCCATCAGCATCCTGGACGAAGAGGCGTGCATCAACGGCGAGGGCGGCGAGTTCGCCGGCCTCGATCGCTACGAGGCCCGGGCGCTCATCGTGGAGCGGCTGCGTGCCGCGGGCGATCTCGAGGGGGAGCACCAGCACGCCATGGTGATCGGCCACTGCGACCGCTGCGGGACCGTGGTCGAGCCGCGCCTCTCGGTGCAGTGGTTCGTGCGCACGGCGCCACTCGCCGAGCGTGCCCTCGCGTCGGTCCGTGAGGGTCGCACCAGGATCGTGCCGGACCATTTCGCCAAGGTCTACGCGCACTGGATGGAGAACATCCGCGACTGGGCGGTGAGCCGGCAGCTGTGGTGGGGCCACCGCATTCCCGCCTGGTACTGCCCCGACGGACACATCACGATCTCCGAGCTGGAATCGGGACCCGTGGCCTGCGACACCTGCGGGCGGCCGGCGACCGAGTTGACCCAGGAGACCGACATCTTCGACACCTGGTTCAGCAGCGGATTGTGGCCCTTCTCCACGCTCGGCTGGCCGGACGACACCGCCGACTACCGCCGCTTCTACCCGACCTCGGTGATGGAGACCGGCTACGACATCATCTTCTTCTGGGTCGCCCGGATGATGATGCTCGGGCTCTTCTTCACCGGCGTCGAGCCATTCCACACGATCTACCTGCACGGCCTCGTCCGCGCCGATGGCGGCGTGAAGATGAGCAAGACCAAGGGCAACGTGGTCGATCCGTTGGAGATCATCGACGAGATCGGCGCCGATGCGTTGCGCTTCGCGCTCACGGTGGGCACCAGTCCGGGGGCCGATCAGCGCCTCACGATGGGCAAGCTCGATGGGGCTCGGAACTTCACGAACAAGCTGTGGAACGCCGCGCGCTTCGTGCTGGGTGCACGACCGGAACCGATGGTCGCGCCCACAGGGGAGCCGACCCTTCCCGAGCGCTGGATCCGCTCACGCCTCGCGGAGGCGACCGAGCGCGCGACGCGACAGCTCGACGAGCTGGAGCTGTCCGGATACGCGGGGGCGATCCACGAGTTCGCCTGGAGCGATTACTGCGACTGGTACCTGGAGGCCGTCAAGGTCGACCTCCGACGCCCCGGTGTGACCGACGGCGAGCGGGCGCGGGCGTGGACGGCCGCCGCGGAGACGCTCGCCGGCCTGCTGCGCCTGCTGCATCCGGTCATCCCATTCGTCAGCGAGGAGATCTGGTCGGCACTCCACGCGGCCGCGCCGCAGGTCACCGCCGGCGAGCCGCTGCTGATCACGGCCGCCTGGCCGCAGCCCGGCGCACGCGACCGCACTGCTGAAGGGGAGATGGCGACGCTGGCCGAACTGGTGCGCGCCGTGCGGAACCTGCGCACCGAGTCCGGCGTGGCGGCAGCGACATGGCTGCCGTTGATCGTGGTGCCCGCGGATGACTCGTCACACGCGACGATCGAGGGCGGGATCATCTACCTCGAGGCGCTGGCCCGCGTCCGCCCGATCGAACTTCGCGCCACGGGCGATGACCGCGGCCGTCCGAATGCCGTCGCGTCAACGCCCGCTGCTGTGGCGTGGGCGGGTGGCGACCCGGCCGTCGACGAGCGCACCGCAGCGGTGCGCTCGGACAGCGAGACGCACCTGCGCCGGGGGATCTATCGGTTGCGGACCCTGCTGTCCGGCGAATTCGCGACGCGGGCTCCCGCCAACGTGGTGCAGCGCGAGCGGGACAGGTTGGCCGATCTGGAGGCGCAGCTGCGACACCTGGTCGGGGACTGATCGGGGTCGCCGTGAGTGGCGCCCGATATCGGGCTTTTGCGGGAGCGCATTGACACGCTGCTAGAATCGGCCGGCCGTCCATTGAGGGGTTCTCGCATGTCGTTCCTGAGGCGCAAGAAGACCGAGGTCATACCGCCGCCGCCGCCGACTCCGGCGCTCGAGGAGGTCACGGCCCAACAGTTCTCGCTGAAGCTCAACTACCTGGCGCGAACAAGTGACGGGCTGCGACTGCCGGCCGGCCCGACGCTTGCCACGACCCTGGTCTCGGTGGTGGAGCCGCTCGCCATCAGTCCTGTGGAAGTTGTCGAAGCGCTGCGGCACGAATACGCGGGGGCGTCCCCGCATGCGGAGCAG
>JAOUHE010000034.1 GCA_029865285.1 Chloroflexota bacterium | reverse complement strand
CATGGCGGTGCGCAGCTGCATGGTCACGCCCGAAAACGAACCGCACCAGGTCACCGAGCTTGTAGCTTCCCGCATCGGGATAGAGCTGGTAGGCGAGCTCCAGGGTGTCGTACACCGCCTTGGGCTGCCAGTTGGCCTCGCTCGGCATGTGGCGCAGGACGAATGGCAGGTCGAATCCGACGTTGTGCGCGACGACCGGGGTGTCACCGGCCCAGGCGGCAAACTTGGTCAGGACCTCGGCGGCGGTCGGCGCGGCTGCCACGTCGGCGTCGCGCAGGCCATGGATCTGGTGCCCGACGATCGAGCGTCCGGGATTGGCCAGGCTCTCGAAGCGGTCGACCACCTTGCCACCCTTCACGCGGAGCGCGGCGATGTCGACGATGTAGCCATTCTCCGGCTTCATGGCGGTTGTCTCGACGTCAAACACGACGAACTCGGCCTTGCCGGTCGCCAGATCGGCTCCGAGCTTGACGATCGAGTCGGCCTTGGGGCCGAGGAAGGGCAGCTTCTTCGCCTTGCCGGCCGTGGCCACGAGGCGATCCTGGAGGTTGATGCTCTTCTGTAGTTCGGCGTGCGCGTACTCGATGGCGTCGGCCATGAGTGCCTCGGGCAGGATCTTGGCGCCGGCCTCGACCATCATCACCGCTTCGCGAGTCCCGGCCACGACGAGGTCGAGTGAACTGCTGTCAAGTTGCGTGGTTGTCGGGTTGGTCACGAAAGCGCCATCGATGTAGCCGATGCGCACCGCTCCCACGGGGCCGAGGAACGGGATGCTGCTGATCGAGAGCGCCGCCGAGGCGCCGTTGATGGCGAGGATGTCAGGGTCATTCTCCTGGTCGGCCGACAGTACGGTCAGGACGATCTGGACGTCCTGCTTGTAGCCCTTCGGAAAGAGGGGGCGGATCGGCCGGTCGGTCAGGCGCATGGCCAGGATGGCTGCCTCGGACGGGCGCGACTCACGCTTGATGAAACCGCCGGGGATCTTGCCCGCGGCGTACATTCGCTCTTCGTAGTCGATGGTGAGCGGGAAGAAGTCGATCCCCTCGCGCGGCTCGCCGGAAACGGCGGTCGCCAGCAGCACGGTGTCGCCGTAGCGAACGAGTACGGCGCCATCCGCCTGTTCGGCGAGTTTGCCCGCCTCGAGCGAGAAGGTCTGGGCGCCGATCTCGGCGTCTACTTTGATAGCCACATGTTCCTCCGAATGTGTGTGTGCCCCTGCGCGCCTCGGCGCTCACCCCGGTAGCAGTCCCTGTCTTCGGGCACGGCGCGGGCGGCGGCCTCTACTGGCGCAGCGGGCGATTGATTGGTCGGCGCTGTTGAGCGCCATGGGTTCCGGCGTGGACGCTGTGCCGGATCCGCGTGACCGGGCGCAGCGGCGCTCGGTGTGCGTGTGTCTGGTTAGCGGCGCAGTCCAAGCCGCGCGATCACGGCGCGGTAACGGTCAACGTCATTGCGAACGAGGTAGGCCAGCAGCCGACGGCGCTGACCGACGAGCTTGAGCAATCCTCGTCGCGAGTGGTTGTCGTTCTGGTATGTGCGCAGGTGCTCCGTCAGAGACTTGATGCGCTCGGTCAGGAGCGCGATCTGCACCTCGGGGGAGCCGGTGTCGCCATCGTGTGTGGCGTAGTCGTCCATGATCGCGCTTTTCGCGTCCTTGGCGAGCGGCAACCTATTCCTCCAACAGTCATTCCTAGTCGTGGGCATCGTACCAGACGGGCCCGTCCCACGTTCCGGCCCCTTTCGGCGAGCGCCGTCAGGCAGGGGACGGGGGCTCGGCGGCAAGGGCGCGGCGGGCATCGACCACGTCCCGCTGCGCCTGCTCAAGAAGAGCCCGCGTTGTCGGGAAGTGGAGCGCGTCGCGCAGGCGGGAGACGAGCTCCACGGCGATGCGCCGGCCGGACAGGTCCCCGTCGAAATCGAGGAGGTGGGCCTCGACCACGATGGCACCGTCATCCTCGTCGTTTGGGCGGACACCGATGCTGACCAGCGCCGGTTGCAGCGGCATCGCGCCGTCCGACAGGGCGGATGCGAGGCCCGCATAGACACCGGGCCGGGGCATGGCAGGCACATAGTCGAATCGGATCGTGGCGCTCGTAAATCCGATCTCGCGCCCGCGGCCTTCTCCCGCGACCACCGTGCCCTCCAGGTACGGCGCGACACCCAGGCGGCGGGCAGTCGCGACGTCACCGGCTTCGATCGCTTCGCGCACCCTGCTCGACGAGACGACCTCGCCGTCGACGACTACGGGATCCACCACGACGACGTCAAAGCCACGCTCCAGGCCCAGCTCACGCATGCGGGCGACCGTTCCGCCCCGATTGCGGCCAAATGCGCTCTCCGGTGACATGACGAGCGCGCACAGGTCGAGAGCCGGAGCGAACGCCGCCAGGAAGTCCTCGGCCGACAGCGAACGCAGCGTCGCATCAAAACGGATGGCCAGGGCCCAATCCAGGCCCAGCTGCCGGATGCGCGACAGGTTGGCCGCCGGCGGCGCGAGGTACGGCACCACCAGCCCGGGTCGCAGGACCTCCTCCGGATGAGGGTCGAACACGAGCGCTACGCTCCGCACGCCACGTTCAACGGCCTCGGACCGAGCCGCCTCCAGGATCGCGCGGTGACCGGCGTGCAGGCCGTCGAAGACACCCATGGTGAGCACCGCAGGCCCGATCGGTGGCAGACCTCCCACCCCGACCGTCTCGGTACTCACGGCCTCGAGTCCGCCGACGCCGGGATCACCTTGTCGGGTTGCAGCAGCCCCTGGTGCACGGTGCCGACACCGAGCAGGGTTCCCCCAGCGAACACGGCGCTGCGACCCTCCTCCGAGGGAACCGTCGGGCGAACAGCGGAACCGTTCCGGAAGCGACCAGCCTCGAGTTCCGAGAGCTCGACGCGGGGCAGCGTGAGCAGGTCGGCGACTGGCCGAATCGCCTCGGCGAGCCGACCGTCCGATGCGAGCGCCTCGAGCTGACCCGGCGTTACGGCGTCGTCGACGTGCAGCCCGGCGGCTTCGAGCCGTCGCAGCGCATGGAGGTGGCCTCCGCAGCCAAGTCCGTCTCCAAGGTCTCGGGCGATCGAGCGCACGTAGGTGCCCGCCTGGCAGCGGAGGTCGATGCGAAGGTCGAGCCAGCCGTCGCCACGTTCGTCGCCCAGTAGCTCGATCGACTCGACCGTGACGCGGCGTGGCGGGACCTCGATCGGCGCCCCGGCCCGCGCCGCCCGGTGCGCCACGCGACCACCCTGCTTTCTCGCCGAGAAGACCGGCGGCCGCTGGTCAAACGTCCCCACGAACGTCTGGAGCGCGGCGGCCGCAATGGCCGCATCGGGCGGCTCGCTTCCCGGCTCGAGCGGGCCCTCTGCATCGTCGGTGGCTGAGCGGCTGCCAAGCCGGAGCACAGCTTCGTAGCGCTTGGCGCCGCCCGTCAGCTCTTCGCTGAATCGGGTCGCTGCACCGACCAGGATCGGCAGCACCCCCGAGGCGAACGGGTCGAGCGTGCCGGCGTGCCCGATGCGCCGCGTGCCGGTGAGGCGGCGCAGCAGACCGACCATGTCATGTGAGGTCGGCCCGACCGGTTTGTCGAGGTTAACGACTCCGTGCATCGTCCGGCTGGCGCAGGAGCTGGCGCTCCGCCTCGGCGAGAACGAGAACCCGCGCCGCGTCGATCGAGGCGCGCAGCGTGCAGCCGGCGGCCCGGACATGACCGCCGCCGCCAAACGCGGAGGTGATTGCCACGGCGTCCGCGCGCTCGGTGGTCCTGACGCTCGCGCGGGTCTCGGTCGGATCGATCTCCTTGAGCAGGATCGTGACATCTGCACTGCGAGTCGATGCCAGGAGGTCCACGAAGCCCTCCGATGCCGTCTGCCGCTCCCCGGTGGCCGCGAGCATGGCGGTGGTCATCGACGCGTGAACGATTCGCCCATCGAGGCGCTCGCCGATGCCGGCGAGGATCATCCCCCACAGGGCGAGGGTGCTGAACGGCTTGTCCGCGTAGATCGCGCGGTTGATGGTGGAGAGCGGCGCGCCAGCCTCCAGCAGGTCGGCGGACACGCGCAGGGTGCGCGGCGTCGCGTTCGGATGCGCGAAGGTGTGCGTGTCCTGGACGATCCCGGCCATCAGGAGCGTGGCCAGCGTGTCGTCGATGGGTACGCCGAGTTCCGGCAGGAGCAGGGCGACCAGCTCGCACGTCGCCGCGGCCTGCGGATCGACCCAGATCGCGGCGCCGAAGCCGGGATTGCTGACGTGGTGGTCGATGTTCACGATGCGTGCGCGAGCGAACCAGGCGGCCTCGTCCGTCGCGACGGCACCGATGCGGCTCATCTCACCGGCATCCAGGATGACAGCCACGTCGGGCTCCAGCTGCGGGGCTCGGCGTACCTCCTCGACTCCGGGCATGAAGGCGAGGAACGGCGGCGTCGGATCGGAGCTGACCACCTCGGTCAGCTTCCCCAGGCGTCGCCCGGCAAGTGCGATGGCGAGGGCAGCGCCGAGCGTGTCCGCGTCAGGATTCTCATGGCAGAAGGTGCTGATCCGGTTGGCCGATCGCAGCGCTTCGACGACCTCGCGCATCTAATCCGAGCTCCCGTCGATCGAGGGAGGCGCCTTCTCCTCGTCGAGCTCGCGCAACAGCCGCAGGACGCGATCGCCCGACGCGATCGATTCGTCAAGGCGGATCGACAGTTCGGGGACATGACGCAGCGTGAGCCGGTCACCGAGCCGGCGGCGCAGCCACGGGGTCGCCACCTGCAGGGCTTTGAGGCTGCGTTCCCGTTCCTCATCGGTCCCCAGGACGCTCACCCAGACGCGGGCGTGCCCGAGATCACGAGCCGTCTCGACGCGGGTCACGGTGGCGAAGCCGATGCGCGGGTCCGCCATCTCGCGCTGGAAGAGGTCCATCAGCTCCTGCTGGATCTGGCTATCGAGGCGGTCGGTGCGCTGACTCATGGGCGCGCCGTCACGCTGACTCGGACACCATCTGGTAGCACTCGATCATGTCCCCCTCGGCAATCTCGGCACCGCCGAGCCCGATACCGCATTCGAACCCGTTGGCCACCTCGCGGACGTCGTCCTTGAAACGCTTCAGCGACTCGATACGGGTCTCGCCGATCAGCTCGCCGGCCCGGTAGAGCCTCGCGGATCCTCCGCGCACGATCCGGCCGTCCACCACATACGAGCCAGCAACGTTTCCGGCCTTGCCGGCCTTGATCACGAGACGCACCTCGGCGTGGCCCTCGACCTGCTCAACCAGCTTCGGGGTGAGCATTCCGCGCAGCGCGGCACCCAGGTCATCGGTCAGCTTGTAGATCACGTCGTACAGGCGCACATCGACACCGGTGACGTCGATCGCCCGCTGGGCTCCGGGGTCCGGCCGGGTGTTGAAGCCGATCACCACCGCATCGGACGCGGTCGCCAACTGGATGTCGGACTCGTTGATCTCGCCGGCACCCTCCGAGATGATATTGACGCGCACCTCGGCGGTGTTGAGCCGCTCGAGCGCGTGGCGGATGGCGCCCAGCGACCCCTGGACGTCGGTCTTGAGCACGGCACGGAGCTCCTTGACCTCGGCCGAACCGATCAGCGCGCTGATCTCCTCGAGCGTCCTGGCGGTCCTGCCCTCGCCCGCACGGACCGCTGTTTCGGCGAGGTCGCGCGCCGTCTTCTCGTCCTCCACGACGCGCAGGATGTCGCCAGCCTCCGGCAGGTCGTCGAGACCGATGATCTCGACCGCGGTGGCCGGCTCCGCGGTCTTCACCCGCTTGCCGGCGGCGTTCTGCAGGGCACGCACGCGACCCGAGGTGCGCCCGACCGCGACGATGTCGCCGATCTTGAGCGTGCCGGTCTGAACCAGCACCGTGGCGACGTTGCCGCGCCCCTTCTCGATCTTCGACTCGACGATGGTCCCGATCGCCCGGCGGGTCGGGTTCGCCTTGAGGTCCTGCAGGTCGGCAACCAGCAGGATCATCTCGAGCAGCTCCTCGAGGCCGGTTCGCTGCTTCGCCGAGACGGCCACGGCGATCACGTCGCCACCGTATTCCTCGATCAGGACCTTGTGGTCGGCGAGCTCCTGCTTCACCCGGTCCGGGTTGGCGTCGGGCTTGTCGATCTTGTTGATCGCGACGATCATCGGGACACGGGCGGCCCGGACGTGATCGATCGCCTCCTTGGTCTGCGGCATGACGCCGTCGTCGGCGGCAACCACGATGATCGCGATGTCAGTCACCTGCGCGCCGCGCGCACGCATGGCGGTGAACGCCTCGTGGCCCGGCGTGTCGAGGAAGACGATGCGCTTGTCGTTATGCACGACCTCGGAGGCACCGATGTGCTGGGTGATGCCACCCCGCTCCCCCGCGGCGACCTGGCTGCTGCGGATGGCGTCGAGGAGGCTCGTCTTGCCGTGGTCCACGTGGCCCATGATCGTGACGATCGGGGCGCGGGTGACCAGGTCCTCCGGCGCCTCGTCTGCCCACAGGACCGGCTTGCCGCTGCCGTCGGCATCGCTGCCGGGCGCAACAATCTCCTGCTGTGCCGCGGCCTCGGCGGAGGCCCGCTCGGCGATCCCACTCTGGACCACCTCGAAACCAAGTTCGGCGGCAACCAGCGAGGCGGTGTCGAAGTCGATCGACTGGTTGATGCTCGCGAAGATGCCGTTGCGGATCAGCTCCTTGATCACATCGGCGTGGCTCACGCCAAGCGTCTCCGCCAGATCCTTCACGACCACCGATGTGGGCAGCTCGACCGGTCCGGTCGGCCGCACCACCACCGGAGCCTGGGTGGCCACCCCACCGCTGCTCCCGGACCCACGGCGCCGCTGCGGACGCGGTCCGCGGCGCGGGACGTATCTACGCGGAGGCATGCGCCAACTCTCCGATTAGCAGATCAAGCCCTGCGTCGGTGCCCAGCGCACGGCGGACGCCTTCAGCCAGGCGCCTGGCGTCGTGGCAGTCGGCCGCGTCACACAGGTAGGTGCCACGCCCTGCCGCTCGACCGGTCGGGTCGAGCGCGAGCGAGCCGTCAGTTCGACGCACGATGCGAGTCATCGACCGCTTCGGATGCACGCTGCGGCAGACGGCGCATGAGCGTTCCGGCTGATGGTCAGGCCTTCGCTTCGGCATCGGCCTCCTCTTCCGCAGGCGCGCTGTGCGCGTCGGAGGTGCTGCCGTGCGACGCGGCCGCGGTGGCCACGCCAGCGTCGGACCTGATGTCGATGCGCCAGCCGGTCAGCTTGGCGGCGAGGCGGGCGTTCTGGCCCTCCTTGCCGATGGCCAGGGAGAGCTGGCGCTCGGGAACGACAACGTTGGCGATCTTGTGCTCTTCATCGATGCGCACGTTGAGCACCTCCGCCGGCGAGAGCGCTTCGGCCACGAACTGTGCCGGATCGTCGCTCCACAGCACGACATCAACCTTTTCGCCGTTGAGCTCGGCGACGATCGCCTGGATGCGCGCTCCCCGCTGACCGACCGCGGCTCCCTTGGCGTCCACGCCCGGTTGTCGGCTCTCCACCGCCACCTTGGAGCGGCTGCCCGCCTCCCGAGCGATGCCGCGGATCACCACGGTGCCGTTGTAGATCTCGGGAATCTCCATCTCCATCAGGCGGCGCAGGAAGCCACGATGGGTCCGGCTGGCGACCAGCACCGGCCCACGGGTGGTGCGGCGCACTTCGAGGACGTACGCCTTCAGGTGCTGACCGATTCGGTAGTGTTCGCCCCCCAGCTGCTCGCCGACGGCGAGCACCGCCTCCACGCCCTTGCCCATGTCCAGCACGACCGCCTGGTCCGTGGTCCGGTGCACGACGCCGGTCATGATCTCGCCCTCGCGGCTGGCGTACTGGCTGTAGACCACGTCGCGCTCTGCCTCTCGGAGCCGCTGGCGATACACCTGTCCCGCGGTCTGGGCTGCGATCCGGCCGAGTTGTGCCTGCGTAACGTTCTCGGGAACGCGCACCTTGGCGCCGACCCCGGTCGTCGCGTCGATCTTCTGGGCATCGCCCACGAGCATCTGGAGTTCGGGATCGGTCACTTCGTCCGGGGTGGCAACGACTTCATATTCGCGGTAGACGGCGATCTGCCCGCTCTCCGGGTCGACCCGCACGACCACGTTCTCCGGCGCGTCGGCGTTGCGCCGATAGGCGGATTCGATCGCCTGCTCCAGGGTCTGGATGAGGATCTCCTGCGGAACGCCCTTCTCGGCATTCAACTGGAGCAGCGCTCCGACGAAGTCCCGGTTCACATCCACACCTCGCTCCCCGCCGGGGGAAAAAAAGAACGTGGGACTGGCGAACCGACCCACGTAAGCATCAACAATCAGTATCCGATTCGGTCCGCTCACGGTCCGCGAAACCGAGCGGAGTATACCAGCCGCCACCGATCATCGCCACCGGGCGAGCTGGTCCATGGAGTCGCGAGAAGGGGCTGCCCTAGCCGCCGATCAGGTTGGCGACGTCCCGGATCGAGATGAGGACGACGAGCACGATCAGCACGGTGAAGCCGGTGAGGTAGATGAGCGCCTCGCGCTCCGCGGGCAACCGTCGTCGTCGAGCCGCCTCGATCAGCGTCACGAGGATGCGGCCACCGTCGAGCGGCGGGAACGGAAGAACGTTGAGCACGGCGAGGTTGACCGAGAGGATGCCCACAAAGATCAGTTGGCTGACCAGCGGGGCGCGAAGGACGCGACCTGTCTCCTCGGCGATGCCGATCGGCCCGACCGCCGACCCGGGGTCCGGCGAGAGGCCGATCAGCCCTGCGACTGCATCGGCCAGGGCGCCCGGAATCTGGATCGCAAGGTCAGTTGCGGCTCCGAACCCCGCGCTCAGCGCCGCCACCGGACCGGCGATTGACGGTTGAATCTGAACGTACTCCGCCGGATCGTAGGTGAACCCCACCGCACCGAGGCCGCGAGCCTCGTCGGCCGGTGTCAGCTCGCGAGGCGTGACCTGGAGAACCACCTCCTCGGCCGCGCGGAGGACAGTGAGGGCGACCACGTGGCCCGCCCGTGAGCGCACATAGGCGGTGAGATCCCCCGAGATCGTGAATGTCTGGCCATCGGCAGAGAGAATGGCGTCCCCCACCTGAAGGCCACTAGCGACCGCGGGGCTGCCCGCCTGAACCTCGGTCACGATCAGCGGGCCGCGACCCTGCTGGATGGGCAGGCTCAACGCCACGCTGAAGAGAATGCCTGCCAGCAGGAAGTTCATGCCGACTCCTGCCAGCAGCACCGTCATCCGCACCCAGATCGGCTTTCGATTGAAGGCACCGGCCATCGCCTTGTCGACGGCCGCGTCGGAGAGGCCGTGCTGCCGCATCTTCTCGGCTTCCCCGTCCCCATCCTCGCCGAGCATCTTGACGAAGCCGCCGAGCGGGATCGCGTTGAGCGAGTAGCGCGTGCCGTGCCAGACGACCGACCCGATCCGCGGCGGGAACCCGATCCCGAACTCCTGGACGGTGATGCCGCTCCACTTGGCCACAGCGAAATGGCCAAGCTCATGGACCAGGACTAGGACCACGAGGACGGCGAGGAAGGCGAGGATCGTGCCGAGGACGTCCACTTAGACGACCCCGCCCAGGCCGAGTTCGATGCTGAGGCCGGCTCGGACATCCGCGTCGAGCGCAACGATCTCAGCGATCCCGGGCTCCGCGTCGCCCCCCCAGCGAGCGACCGATCGCGCGAGTACGCCGGCGACCTGGTCGAACGGCAGCGATCCAGCCAGGAAGGCGGCGACCGCCACCTCGTCGGCAGCATTGAGAATCGTTCCCCGGTTGCCTCCCACAGCGGCCGCTTCGCGCACCGTGTCGTAGGCCGGGAAGTGGCCGGGCTGCAGCGCAGCGAACTCGAGGCTCCCCCACTCCTCGGGGGGCGCCTGGCGCGCCGGCGACGGGAGGCGTTCCGGGTAGGTGAGCGCGTACTGGATCGGCAGGCGCATGTCCGGCGTCCCGAGCTGCGCCTTGAACGAGCCATCGGTGAATTCGACCAGGGAGTGCACGACGCTGCGGGGGTGGATCACGGCAGCAATCCTATCGTAGGGGAGCCGATAGAGCCATTTCGCCTCAATCGCCTCGAACGCCTTGTTCACCATGGTCGCCGAGTCGATGGAGACCTTGGGACCCATCCGCCAGGTCGGATGCGCCAGCGCCTCGTCGGGAGTCACGGATCCGAGCTCGTTGGGAGCACGGTCGCGAAACGGCCCGCCGGAGGCGGTAAGGATCAGACGCGCCACGTCGGCGATCCGTTCCCCGCGCAGGCACTGCCAGATCGCGGAGTGCTCCGAGTCGATCGGCCGCAGTCGATCGAGCGGCTCACCGCCGGCTCGATCGACTGCGGCGGCGACGAGGTGGCCGCCGACGACGAGCGTCTCCTTGTTGGCAAGTGCGACCCGTCGGCCAGCGCCCAGGGCAGCCAGCGAGGCGGGCAGCGCCGCCATCCCGGTCGTTGCCACCACCACCGTCTGGGCACCGTCGAGCGTGGCCATCTCCTCGAGGCCGCCATCCACCCAGCGTGACCGATCTACCGTGGCCGGCCTCGTCCCGGGGGTCCATGCGCGCGCCTCGGGCCACGCGGCGAGCTGGTCGGCGAAGATCGCGGACGCGTGTCCCGACGCAAGACCGCATACGAAGAAGCGATCACGGTGCGCGGAGAGAACCTCGAGCGTCTGGGTGCCGATCGAGCCGGTCGAACCCAGGACGACGACGCCGATCACAGCCCGAAGCCAGCGACCACGAAGGCGTAACCGGCAAGCACCGGTGCGGCGAACAGGAAGGAGTCGACCCGATCAAGCATCCCCCCGTGGCCCGGGATCAGGGAGCCCGATTCCTTGCGTCCGGCCGCACGCTTGAGCAGTGACTCGGCCAGGTCGCCCGCCTGCGCAGCGAATCCCAGCAGCGGACCGATCACCACGGCATGCCACGCATCGAGACCCACGATCGCGACGCCGACGCCAGCCGCGACCGTGGCGACCAGCAGTCCACCGCCGAGCCCCTCGATCGTCTTGGACGGGCTGATATGCGGGATCAGGCGTCGCCGGCCGAGCCAGCGCCCCACCAGATACGCCCCGGAGTCGTATCCCCACACGACCATGATCAGGAGCAGCAGCCAGGCGGTGCCGGAGCCCAGGTCGAAGGCGCCGAGGCGCGAAGCGAGCGACCCCCCGGGCGGCGCAAGGTGGCCGACGACCACGATGAAGGGGGCCAGCAGCCCCAGGTACGCAACGCCGAGGGTGGTCGTGGCCCAGGTCGCGAATCCATCGCGCGGATCGGCGCGCGTGAAGCCCACAACAGCCAGGACAAGGGTCGCGCCGACCATCGCGAGAGTCGGCAGGCCGAGCGGGCCGACCGTTCGCGCGAGGTCGGCCAGCGGGCCGTCGCTGCCCGACCCATTGGCCGCCACCATCCCCGCGGCGGCGACAAGCAGGCCCGCTGCAACGGTGAGGATCGGCCGAGGTTCGTATCCCGCGGCGCGGAGCAGGGCGGTCAGCTCGAGCAAGCCGAAGGCGATCACCGCGCCGACCATGATCGCCAGCCACGGCTCTCCGAGGAGGGCGACGATGATCACCAGCGGACCCAGCAGGCCGGCGCTGATGAGACGAGTCCGGAGCATGCTGTCGATCATGCCCCGTATCGGCGCTGGCGGGCGGCAAACTCGGCGATCGCCGCGTCCAGCTCGGTGGCGCCGAAGTCCGGCCAGAGGGTGGGGATGAACACCAGCTCCGCGTAGGCGCCCTGCCACAGCAGGAAGTTGCTCGTCCGCTGCTCACCCCCGGTGCGGATTATCAGGTCGACATCCGGCTGACCCGCGGTGTACAGGTGAGCGGCGACCGCAGCCTCGTCGATCGCCTCCGGAGCCATGCCCGTCGCGGCGAGGGCGCGGGCGGCATCGATGATCTCGGTGCGGCCCGAGTAGTTGAAGGCGATGTTCAGCGCCATCCGGCTGCCGGCTCGTGTCCGCTCCTCGGCCTCCCCGATGGATCGTTGAATCTCGAGTGGAGCCTCGTGGAGTCGTCCGATGACACGGACGCGAATTCCTTCCTGGATCAGCTCGTCGGTATGCCGGCGTACGGCGTCATCGATCAGCCCGAAGAGTCCGGCCACCTCTTCATCGGGGCGACGCCAGTTCTCCTGGCTGAAGACATACAGCGAGAGAACCTCGATCCCGCGGTCGGGTGCCATGCGAACAACCGGGCGGATCGCTTCCACCCCCTGGACGTGGCCCGCGATGGGAGGCAGTCCGCGCGCTGCGGCCCAGCGGCGGTTGCCGTCCATGATGATCGCGACGTGTCGCGGGTGCTCACGGAGCGGCAGCGCCTCAGACCTCCATCACTTCGGCTTCTTTTTGCTCGGCGCGGGCATCGATCGCATCAACGAAGCGGTCGGTAAGGCGCTGGAGCGAATCGAGCTCGCGGCGCTCCTCGTCTTCGGAGATGGAGCCCTCGCGCAGGGCGTGCTTCAGGTGGTCGGCCGCCTCGCGACGGTGGCCGCGCACCTCGACACGAGCATCCTCGGCACGACGGCGCACCTGCTTGACCATCTCGCGCCGACGCTCCTCGGTCAACGGTGGGACGTTGAGACGGACGACCGTCCCGTCGACATTCGGCATCAGCCCGATATCGCTCTTGAGGATCGCTCGCTCGATCGCCGACAGGACCGAGCGATCCCACGGCTGGATCACGATGAGGTGGGCATCCGGTGTGCTGATCCCGGCGATCTGGTTCAGCGGAGTCTGCGTCCCGTAGTAATCCACGGTGATCCGCTCGACGAGCGCCGTTGACGCGCGGCCGGTGCGGATGGCGGCGAAGTCGCGCTCCATGGCCTCGACGCCGCGCTGCATCTTCGGCTCCGCAGCTATCACGTCAGGGTGCGTCAACTCGCCACCTCCGGGCCGATGACGGTCCCGATCCCCTCCCCGCGGATGGCTCGCAAGATGTTTCCGGGGGGCGTCATGTCGAAGACCACGATCGGCATCTCGTTATCCATCGCCAGACTCACCGCGGTGGCATCGAGTGCCTCAAGCCGGTTGGCCAGGAACTCGGTGTACCCGATCCGCGCGTAGCGCGTGGCGTTGGGGTTCTTCTCCGGATCGGCATCGTACACCCCATCCACCCGCGTGGCCTTCAGGATCACCTCGGCGGCCATCTCGACGGCCCGCAGCGTGGCCGCGGTATCGGTGGTGAAGTACGGGTTGCCGGTTCCGGCAACGAGCACGACCACCCGGCCCTTCTCCAGGTGCCGCACCGCCCGTCGGCGGATATAGGGCTCGGCGATTTCGTTCATCGCGATGGCGCTCATCACGCGTGTCGGGCAGCCTGCCTGCTCGATCGCGTCCTGCAGCGCCAGGCCGTTCATCGCGGTGGCGAGCATCCCCATGTAGTCGGCGGTCGCCCGATCCATCCCGGCCGATGCCGCCGCGAGGCCTCGGAAGATGTTCCCCCCGCCGACCACGACGGCGACCTCGAGCCCGTCCTTTCGTCCCGTGGCGATCTGCTGAGCGATGTCACGCACCACGTCGGGGTCGATCCCGTACGGCCGGTCGCCGAGAAGCGCTTCGCCGGACAGCTTGAGCAGCACGCGGCGCGGCCGCGACGCGCCGGGCTCCGGCAGGGCGCGGTTTGGGTCCACCTAGGCCGCCTCCTCCGCGGAGTCGGGAGCGGTCTCT
>JAOUHE010000033.1 GCA_029865285.1 Chloroflexota bacterium | reverse complement strand
CTGCAGCAGGAAGTCGAGCCGGTCGACCAGGAGGGCGAGGCGGCTCACCAGCAGGAAGCCGAGCCATCCACCGATCCCTCCGACCAGGAGCCACCGACCCGCCGCCGAGGCACGCCTTGACAGCCGGCCGGTGGTGCTGCCGTGTGTGAACGAGAGCACGACGAGCACGGTGATGCCGATCGCCGCCACCGCATCGAGGATCGATGTCCGTGCCGTGCCGGCCGGCAGAATCGCCGCCGCGATCTGCGGAAGCAGCGTTCCGAGTACGGCACCGCCGAGGGCCAGCGCGGCGATCCCACCGACCAGCATCCCGGTCACCGGGGCAGTGATGCGCCCAGGGAGCCATGCTGCGGCGATCATGACCGCCACCAGGACCGCTGCAGGGATCAGCGCGACGTGCGCCGCGGGATCCTCGAGGAGCGGCGAGATGAGGCGCGGCATCAGGATCTCATCGATCGCGAGCAGGGCCAGGTACCCGGTTGCCAGTCCCGCAAGCAGGTACTGCGTCAACCGGAAGACCGTCCGCGCACCGACCAGGTAGGACCACACCGCGACGGTCGCGGCGGCGGCCACCCAGGTCGCCGCGATGCCGCCGAGGTCGGTGCCGAACAGCCCGTTCATCCGACGCGCCGCCATCGATCCGGCCGTGATCTCCGCACCAGCGGCGCCAGCAGTGACTGAGCCATGACGCCCAGCGCCACGAGCAGTCCCACGAGCATGGGCAGGGCGCCGACCGCGGCCGCCCTGCCGTGATCCGCCTCGGCGATGCCGTCGACGTATGCGAGCCCCTCGGGCACCGTGGCCAACAGCGCGCGGAGTTGGCCGGTTCGCAGATATGGGGCGAGTTCGGGTTCCAGGAAGGTCGGTGCGATGGCGGCGATCGGCAGGTCCGGCACGCGGGGGAGCACCTGCTCCACCCAGCTCCGCACCGACAGATCGCCGCCGGACACGACGAGGACGAGGGCGAACGCGTCGAGGTCCGAGCCACGCGACCGGATCGCCTCGACGATCGATCCTTCGGCGCCACGGGGGACGATGTTCGGGATCGCGCCGACCAGCCCCGCCTCGGCGGCACCGGCAAAGCCGAGGTCCGCGATCTCATCGTCCTCTGCGCCGAGACGTTGAAGCCGGGAAAGTTCGGCGACCGCAAGTGCCCGACCCTCGGCGGTGAAGGAGACGATCGCCAGCCGAGCGCCGCGCGCCCGGAGATCGGCGATGGCGGCACGCACGACCGGGCGCGTCTCGGCGTAGGTGCCCAGGTCGGCATCAAAAGCCACCAGGACGAGCGCCCGGTCGGACAGGCGGTCGAACGCTGCGTCCATGCCGTTTGCGCGGGTCCGATCGGTGCTCTCGATGCGCAGCGCCGCGCCGGCGAGGTCGGGTGGCACGAGGGTGGCCAGTGCCAGCAGTGCCAGCAGTGCCAGCACCGGCGCGGCTACACGAAGCGCCGCGTTCGCCGGGGCGCGACGGTCGGTTCGTGGGCTCTCGTTCATCGGTCAGTCATCCGTGCTGCCCACGCCCAGGAGGATCCTGGCTGCGCTTACCGACACGAGGATTGCGATGCCGATCAGCAGTCCGCGGAAGACGGCCGCCAACGGCACGTCGCGAACCCACGAAGCCGTTGTGGCGAGTGCGGCTCCTGCAGCGCCACCGAGCGGCAGGAGGAGGATGACCATGACGCTGGCCGCCACCACGGTGATCGTCGCCTCGCGGGTCCCAATCGACAGGCCGCGCCGAACAGCGCCGAGCAGAAAGAGGAAGACGAGGGCGAACAGCGAGCTGGCGATCGGCACGAGCAGCGCGGAGATCAGCCAGTTCACCGCGGGATCCGAGCTGCCATTCGATCCGGGACGCAGACCCGCCATCAGGATCAGTCCCATGCCGCCCAGCAGCATGACTGCATCCCACCGATCGTGACCGCCGCTCGCCAGTCCGGGGAGGTGATGAGCCGCCAGGGTGGCCGCCCCGCCCACCGCGGCCGCCGCCGCCAGCAGGATGAGCAGTTCAACAACGCCGCCAGCCAGGAGTTCGAGCGACGGGTTGATGATGAGCAGATCGAGCAGCAGAATCGCGCCGGTGGCAAGCGCAAGGCCCGCCGTCAGTGATCGACGCATCGGTTCAGCGACCCGTCAGGAAGCCGGCAGGATCGGGAACTCCGGCGGCGACCGCCAGCGAAGCAACCAGGATCACCGCAATGGCGGTCCACAGAAGGCGGTTGGCACCGTGCACCGCGAGACGCGTGTCGTGGCTGCCTCCCAGGTCGGCGGGCGCCTGGAAGAGCTCCGGACCGATCATCACGCCGTCTGCCTCGAGCAGCGGACCCGCCAGTTGCGACAATCCTGCCGTCCCACCGATCCCCCATGACGACGGGGCGAGCAGCCCACCAATCACCAGCATCCCCTCCTCGGCCAGGCCGCCTGCCACCACGGCAATCCCGTGGTCCCCGGGGAGGGCCATCGCGCTCGCGCCGGCGAGTGGCCGGCCCTCTCCGACGAATTCGACCGTCGAGTTCACCGCCCGTTCCGGCGTATTGGTGCGCCGGTGGGCATCGGCGAGCACCCCCTCGGCAAGGAGGGCCGCGACGGGATCATTGGTCATCACGCGCAATGGGACGCCGGCTCGTGCGGCTGCCCGTGCGACATGCGCGAGGATGGGGAGCGCTGCAACGGTCTGAAGGCGATCAAGCGCCCCCGTCGCACGGGTGATCCCGGCGCTGCCGAGGGAGACAATGGCGGTGGTGCCCGACTCGGCTGCCCGCGCCATCGCATGGCTGACTGCGGCAAGTTTGCCGAGGTCTCGCCCTGCCCATCGAGCTCGGGGACGGGCGACGAGCGAAAGGAGCACCAGCGGGACGAGCAACAGGGCGATCGTCGAGACCGGACCGAGGCGCATGGAGGAGTCCTCCATCGCACCGGTGATGAGCCCGACCAGCCAGGCTTCGAACTCGCCGATGTTCGGCACCTAGGCCTCCTGCTCGCCGGTCAGGGCGTTGTGCGAGGTGCGGGAGGCGGTACCCGACTCCGCGCCGCGCGTCGCGAGCCGCGCGGTCAGCCGATCGTACGCAGTCGGGTCGGCGGCCATGGCGGCCAGCCGGTCGAGGCGCCAGCGGCCGACCAGCGGCGAGGCGAGTGGCGTCAGAAAGATGCCTGCCAGGCGGAGGATCGGCAGGAGCGGGCGATGCGCATCGAGCAGGATCGAGGCCGGAGCGCCCAGCCCGCGTCGCGCCAGGTCGGTCGAAATCGACTCGAGCGCGTCGTCGCGCCGGGCGTCCATCGTCGAGGCCGACGATCTGGCCTGCAGGTCGGGTTGGTTCGGGTCAGGCATGGTCGATTGGTCGCTCGCTCGACGACCTCACCCGGCGTCCTCGGTCACCTCCGGCAGATGCACGCGCGGGAGGCGATCGCGGAGGGCGGTCGTTACTTCGTAGTTGATGGTACGTCGCTCGGCCGCGACCTCATCGGCGCTGATGCGGGCATTCAACTGCTCGCCGATCAGGACGAACTCGTCGTCGTAGGTTACATCATGGAGGTCACCGAGATCGACCGTGATGCCGTCCATGCTGATCGCTCCAACGATCGGGCGAACGGTTCCCCGTACCAGGACGCGGCCGTTGTTGGCGTGCGCGCGCGGCCAGCCATCGCCGTAGCCGATCCCCAGGGTGGCGATTCGGGTGGCCCGCTCGGCGCGGTAGCGCAGCCCGTAGCCGATAGCGGACCCCGCGGGCAGGTCGAAGATGCGCAGCGGCAGCGCCCGAAGCGACAGGATCGGGCGGAGCCCATGGTCACTCGTTGCGGCCCATGTCGGGAGCATTCCGTAGAGCCCGAGCCCCGGACGAATGGCGTCGGCGAACGGAGCGGCGTCGGCCAGCAGGCCGCCGGTCGCCGAAACGTGGACGAGACCGGGGTCGATGCCAGCAGACCGCATCGAGTCAAGCGCCTGCGCAAGCCGGAGGAGCTGGACGTCGGTGTAGGCATCGTCCTCGCCCGGAACAGCCAGGTGACTCATCGTTCCGACCAGATGCAGGTATCGGCTCCGAGCGATGAGCAGTGCCAACTCGACCGCTCCCGCGGGCTCGCTCCCCTGCCGGCCAAGGCCGGAGTCGATCTTGAGATGGACCGATGCCCGCACCCCCATGTCGGCCGCCGTGCGCGCCAGCAGTTCCACTCCGGCGCGGTCGTACACGATCGCCTCCAGGTCCGCCGCAATCGCGGGCGCGGCCTCCGGGGCACCGAGGCCCCACAGGATCAGGATCGGGACCGTGATCCCGGCATCTCGCAGCGCGATCCCCTCCCCCAGCGTGGCGACGGCGAGGCGTTCCACGCCGTGGCGTACGAGCGTGCGGCTCACCTCGATCGCGCCGTGGCCGTAGGCGTTCGCCTTCACCACGGCGATCACCTCGCGGCCGGTCCCGGCGCACCTGCGCAGCTGCGCCAGGTTCTCGACGAGCGCCGAGTGATCGATCTCGATCCAGGCTCGGTGCGCGCTGCGCCCCTCGGGAACCGTCATCCCGAGCGCCTTGCGCCAAGCTGCTTGATCGCCTCGGGGAGCAGGTTCGCCAGATCACGCGCCACCACGCCGGCACGTCCGATGCGATCCTCGGCGAGGAGGCCGGCCGCGCCGTGGACCGCCACGCCGCATCCAGCCGCATCGAAGGGCGCCAGGCCGGCGGCGAGGAAGGCCCCGATGGCGCCGGCGAGCACGTCCCCACTGCCTGCGGTCGCAAGCGCCGGCGTCGCAATGTCGGACCGCACCAGCTCGCCGTCCGGCCCGGCAATCACCGTGCGGGCGCCCTTGAGGACCACCACGTGTCCCCAGCGCCGGGCCGCCTCGCGTGCGGCTTCGAGGCGTGCGTCGTCATCGTCGGAGAGACGCTCACCTGCGGGCAGGCGGCTCAGCCGGGCGAACTCCCCGGGATGCGGAGTCAGTACGAGGGGTCCGCCCACCGCGTGCCACCAGCGATCGCTCTCCGCGAGGGCGATCAGGGCATCGGCATCGACCACGGCAGGGCGGCGCAGCTCCCCGATGAAGTTGCGCGCGCGCCGAAGGGTCGCTGGCTGGCGCCCCAGACCAGGGCCGATCGCGAGCGCCCCATAGTTCGAGACCTCGGCCGTCAGACGGCGCCATCCGGCCGGGGCGGTGAGGCCGGGAGCCTCCTCGACGAGCAGCATCGAAGTGAGCTCGGGCACGAGCCCCAGTAGTCGAACGCCAACCGCCTCGGGTGTGGCCAGGCAGGCGAGACCGACGCCGGCACGAATCGCGCCGAGGCCGGTGAGGAGCGCGGCCCCGGCATACTCGAGGGAGCCGGCCACGATCAACAGGCGGCCGAAGGTCCCCTTGTGAGAGCGCGATGGGCGATCGGGCAGCCGCTTGGCGACCCACCCCTGCGTCAGTGATGCGACTGGCATGTCGTCACGACCCGTCGCTGCGGTGGGCCACGGCAACTGCGACCGCCATCCGGCGCTCGTGCGAGATCGTGACGGTGACGTCTCCGAGGCCCAGGGCAGCCGCGCGGGCCGCTGCACGCCGGTGGAGCAATACCTGCGGTGCGCCGGCCCAGTTGGGCAGGATCTCGATCTCGCGCCATCCGACCCCACGAACTCCGAGGCCGAGCACCTTGCTGATCGCTTCCTTGGCCGCCCAGCGGCCGGCGATGCGTTCGACCTTGTTGCCGCAGTAGCGGGCCTCTCCGTCGGTCAGGACGCGCGCGCGGAACCGGTCGGGAAAGCGACCGAGCAGCGCGACAATGCGGTCGATGTCGATCAGGTCCACCCCGATCTCATGGCGACTCATTCCGCTGGCGTCAAACCCGACTATTCGACCGTGACCGACTTGGCCAGGTTGCGCGGCTGGTCCACGTCGGTGCCACGCGCAACGGCCACTTCGTAGGCCAGCAGTTGCAGCGGCAGCATCGCGACCACCGCGGACATCGGCTCGAGGGTCTCCGGGACGTAGAAGACATCCTGCGCATAGTGAGCGATCTCCTCGTCCCCCACCGTCGCCACGGCAACCACCGGTGCCTCCCGGGCGCGCACCTCGGCGATATTGCTCACCACCTTCTCGTAGGTTGCCCCCCTGGTCGCGATCGCGACGAGCGGTGTGTTGGGGTCGAGCAGCGCGATCGGGCCATGCTTGAGCTCGCCGGCGGCATAGCCCTCCGCGTGCACGTAGGAAAGCTCCTTGAGTTTGAGGGCACCCTCCATCGCGATCGGGTACCCGAGGGCGCGACCGATGAACATGACGCTTCGCACGTCGGTCCACCTTCGGGCGAGTTTCTTGATCTGCGGGGCCAGCTTCAGCGTCTCCGCTGTCTGCGAGGGAAGCTCGCGCAGCGCGAGCCCGAACGAGTGGAGCTGGCGAGCGCTGAGTGTCCCGCGCAGGCGCGCGAGGTGCAGGGCAATCATCTGAAGGACGACCACCTGGGTCACGAACGCCTTCGTCGAGGCGACCGCCACCTCGGGTCCCGCCTGCAGGTAGCAGACGGCGTCGGCCTCGCGGGTGATGGCGCTGCCGACCACGTTGGTGACCACCACGATGGTGGCGCCGCGCCCGGCGGCCAACTTCTGCGGAGCCAGCGTATCGGCCGTCTCGCCGGACTGACTCACGCTGATGACCAGCGTGCGGTCATCGAGAGGGGGCGGCGAGTAGCGCATCTCGGAGCCGATCTGGCTCGACGCGGGCAACCCCGCCCATTCCTGGATCAGGTACGCGCCGACCTCGCCGGCGTATCGCGCGGTTCCGCAGCCGACGACGTAGACCCGCTCCACGCGCTTCAGCTTCGCTTCGATCGCGTCGAGTTCGACAAGGCTGACGTTGCCGTAGCCATCCACCCTCGCGCGGAGCGCTTCCTGGATGGCATGCGGCTGTTCGTAGATCTCCTTCAGGGTGAAGTGCGGGAATCCGCCCTTCTCCGCAGCCTCGATGCTCCACCGGATCCGCGTGACCTCACGCTCGACCGTGGAACCGTCGAGATCGATGATCCGCGTCCCGGCGGCCGTGACATCGGCGATGTCGCCTTCTTGCAGGATCACCACGTTCTTGGTGTGGTCCAGGATGGCCGGGACGTCACTGGCCAGGAATCCCTCGCCATCGCCGAGCCCGACGATGAGCGGCACGTTCATGCGGGCACCCACGATGCGGTCCGGGTGATCCGCATGCATGACACCGATGGCGTACGCGCCGCGAACATCGTTCAAGGCGCGGCGCACCGCCTCGACCAGGTCCCCGGCGTAGTGCTCCTCGATCAGGTGGACGAGGACCTCCGTGTCGGTGTCGGACGAGAAGTCGTGGCCCGAGCCCGCAAGGCGACGCTTGACCTCAGCGTAGTTCTCGATGATGCCGTTGTGGATCAGGGCGAGTTTGCCGGTGCAGTCGGTGTGCGGGTGGGCGTTGAGGTCGGTCGGCCGACCGTGGGTGGCCCAGCGCGTGTGCGCGATCCCCGGGCTCCCCGCGGGAGTCTCCCCGTTGAGATGATCGGTGAGATTCGTCAGCTTCCCGGCCTTCTTCTCGATGAAGACCTTCCCTTCGGAGGTGATCAGCGCGATCCCGGCCGAGTCGTAGCCGCGGTATTCGAGTCGCCGAAGGCCTTCGAGGAGAATGGGTGCCGCGTCGCGCTGGCCGACATAGCCGACGATGCCGCACATGCGCTCGCTCCTCTTCTAGTTCAGGCGCCCGACGGCCAATTCGGAGAGGCCCCTGGCGATCTCTTCGATCTCGCCGGCGTCATCGCCCTCCACCATGATCCGGATCATGGGCTCGGTCCCCGAAGGCCGCACCAGGATCCGCCCCTGCGAGCCCAGACGGGCCTCGGCGCGGGCGACGGCGCTGGCGAACTCCGGATCGAGCTCCCATTGATCCCGGTGGCGGACGGCTGAGTTTATCATCACCTGCGGAACGGTCGGAATTCGGTCGGCCAGTTCTCCCAGGCTCGGCCCTCCCGCCGCGCGGACCGTGCGGATCAGTTCGATGGCGGTCAGCATCCCGTCGCCGGTCGAGGCGCGATCGCGGAAGATGATGTGCCCGGACTGCTCGCCCCCGAGGACGGCGTCAGCGCGCTCCATCGCCTCGAGCACATGACGATCACCGACGGGCGTGCGCAACATCCTCCCGCCGGCAGCAACGACGGCACGCTCCAGGCCGGCATTGCTCATCACCGTGGCCACCAGGATCCCGTGCCGCAACGTACCCTCCGCGAGGCGGGCAAGGGCACAGATGCCCATCACCTTGTCTCCGTCCACGATGCTTCCCCGCTCGTCAACGGCGATAAGGCGGTCACCGTCGCCATCGAACGCCAGCCCAAGGTCGAGGCCCTCGGAAAGGACGGCGGCGGCGAGTGCCTCGGGATGAGTCGAACCAGATCCGAGGTTGATGTTGGCACCATCCGGGCTTGAAGACAGCGCGGTGACCACGGCACCCAGCTCGCGGAAGAGGTCGGGCGCAATGGCGCTGGCCGAGCCGTTGGCGCAGTCGAGGCCGATGCGGAGGCCGACAAGCGCCCCTTCGGCCGCAGAGCGCAGATGATCGCGGTAGTGCTCAACCCACGAATCGTCGCGGCTGATCCTCCCCAGGCCGGCGTTCGTGGCGCCGGGTAACGATTCCGCACGCAGGATCAGCCGCTCGAGCTCTTCCTCGGCCTCGTCGTCAAACTTGCGTCCACCCGACACCACCTTCAAACCGTTGTCATCGGCCGGATTGTGCGAGGCCGAGACCATGATTCCCGCGGCGAACTCGCCCGATTCGGCGACATGCGCCAGGCAGGGCGTGGTCACGACGCCGAGCTCGACGACGTCGACCCCGACGGAGGCCAGCCCCGCCGCCGTCGCGGCGACCAGCATGTCTCCCGATCGCCGGGTGTCCTGTCCGATCACGACCTGGCGGCCCCGAGCATCGAGCAGATGCCCGAGCGCGCGGCCGAGGTCGTGGGACAGCGTCGGAGTCAGATCGACGTTCGCTACGCCGCGAATTCCGTCTGTGCCGAACAGGCGACCCATCAAGCGGCCGGCGGCGTCGCCGGCGGAGTGATCACCACGGTCACCGATCCGGGTGAGATACCGACCAGGAGCAAGCCGCCGGGCGTGCTCAACGCGGGCACCACGGCGTGCGTGCCCGGTCCGAGCCCGGTCACGTCCAGGGTCACAATCAACGTGCCCGGGTCCACGGCATCCAGCGCGGCGAGCGTGCCTCGAAGGGTCACGGCCACCTGGCCGACCTGTGGGAGGCAAGCGCTTCCGACCGGCTCGCCGAAACATTGCACCGCCAACACGAAGGTACGCGCCAGGATGGCGGCGCGCAGATCGACCGTGACGGTCGGTCCGGGCGCCTCGATCGCCAGCCGCATGTCCGGCGGAACGACGAGAACGCCCGGCACCGCAAGGGTCGCCGTCCTGCCCGCCAGGGAGATCGGCTCGGTGACCACCTCCGTGATCGCCGCGAGGGCCTCGGGGGAGCCGAGGAGGGTGATCACCGCCGGGTCCACGGAGACGCTGACGATCTCGTAGCCCGGCGCAGGAGTGCCGGACAGGATCGGCCGCACGGGCACCGTCTTGCTCGTCTCGACGGTGCTGACGTCGACATCCACGTGCGTCGTCGATGGGGTGAGCTCGACCGAGGCGACGGTACGGCCGTCGACATCCACCGGGTCGAGCTCGACCTGCGAGGACACGTCGATGCCCGATTGATCGATGCGCACCCGCGCCACCGCGTGATCCACGCGCGCGAGAAGGCTGGCCGGACCACTCGCGGTGACCAGGCGGTCGCCCAGTCGCGGGGTCCCGATCTCCAGGCCTGGCGGTACCTCCCCCGAGTCAACCGTGACGCGAACCTGGCGCTCGGCAAGCACGTCAATCGAGACCGACACCGCGCTCGGCTCGAATGACACGATGGCAAGCCCCTCGCTCACCGCGCGCACCCGCAGGGGGAGCGACTGGCGCTGGGGCGCCAGATCCATGTCGTAGCCGCTCAGGTCCACCGTCACGGCGAACGAGTCGACCGTTACCCGCGCCGGAGCATCGGCTGCGATGCGGTAGCGGATGTCGACCGTATTGAGCTGTTGCGTCATGAGGTAGGAGCCTTCCGGCTGGCCGAGGGTCACGATCGGCACGCCGGAAAAGGTCTGCTCAGAAAACGACCCGGAGAAGACGAGCCCGGTGTACAGGATGGTCGCCAACAGGAGAGCGCCGAGCTTGAGTGGCCAGTTGCGTATGAGCCAGCTCATCTACGGACGCTTCCGTTCCGGAGACCCGGCGCCGGCCACTGCGGGCTCACCGCTGGCGGCCACCGCGTCATCCGGCGTGGGGGTGACCACCCGCTCGTCGGGGTCGATCGGTTGGGCGTCCTCATCTGGGGGCACGCCCCAGCGGCCCTCCAGCGTGCGCCGCAGCAGCGGCGCCTGGCGGCGCGGCTGCTGGGGGCGGATCAGGTTCAGGATGCGCCGGCGCAACTGCTCCTCGGTCAGGTTGCGCTCAATCCGCCCACGCAGCACGAGCGACACCGATCCGGTCTCCTCGCTTACGACCACGATGATCGCGTCTGACTGCTCGCTGATCCCGATGGCCGCACGATGCCGCGTGCCGTAGCGTTCGGAGTCGAGCACGTTCTGCGAGAGCGGCAGGACGACCCCCGCCGCCAGTATCTTCTCGCCGGTGACGATCACCGCGCCGTCGTGAAGTGCGGTCCCGGTGTAGAAGAGCGTGGCCAGCAGCTCCGCGCGCAGGTCCGCGTGCAGCAGGACCGCCGATTCGGCCAGGTCGGCGAGGCCGGTCTCTCGCTCCAGGACGATGAGGGCGCCGTGCCGCGATCCTGAGATCAGGCGCGCCGCGCGGCTGATCTCGCGTGCCACTCGCTCGGCGGACGACACGTCGGCGCTGACGAAGAATCGATTGAACGACCCGAATCGTCCGATCTGCTCGAGCCCTCGCCGAAGTTCGGGCTGGAACACGACCACGATCGCGAACAGACCAACCACCGCCCCGGTCTGCAGCAGGGTCGACAGGAGCCGCAGGTCCGCAGCTTCGGCCAGCAGATAGACCAGGTAGACCATGGTCAGACCGATGACGATGCGCAGCGCCCGCGTTCCGCGGATGAGGATGAACATCCAGTAGATGAGGATTGCCACCAGCGCAATGTCGATGAGCGCCGTCCAGCTACCGCGCAGGTAGGTCCCGAAGAAGTCCGTGATGGCGTCTAACAAGGGATCCGATGATACCAAAGGGACCCTGGCGAACTTGCCGGGGTCCCTTTGCTCTGCACCGTGCCGCCGGACGGCAACGGCCTATCGCTTGGTGTACTGCGGCGCCTTGCGCGCCCGCTTGAGACCGTACTTCTTGCGCTCCTTGGCCCGCGGGTCGCGGGTCAGCATCCCCGCCGCGCGGAGTGCGCCGCGCGAATCGGGGTGTGCGCTGACAAGGGCACGGGCGATGCCATGGCGGATGGCGCCCGCCTGGCCCGAGAACCCGCCCCCGGCCACCAGCACGCTTGCTGAGTAGCGGCCCTCCGTCTCGGTCACCCGGAAGGGAACCCGCAGCTGCGCCAGTCCGGCGGTCCCGCCGAAATAGTCCGCAGCGTCCTTCCCGTTCACCACGATGCTGCCATCGCCGGGAAGCAGGCGGACGCGGGCGGTGGCTTCCTTCCGACGCCCGGTACCGTAGACGTAGTTCGTGCTCACGTGTTGACTATCCTCGTTACAGCTCGGCAGCGGTCGGCTGCTGCGCCTGGTGTGGGTGGTCCGCTCCTGCGTAGACCTTCAGCTTCTTGAACATGGCCCGACCGAGCCGATTCTGCGGGAGCATCCCCTTGACGGCTCGCTCGATGATCAGCTCGGGCTTCCGCTCGAGCAGCGTGGCCAGGCTCTCCTGCTTCAGGCCACCCGGGTAGTTCGAGTGTCGGTAGTACTGCTTCTGGGTCAGCTTGTTGCCGGTCACCTTGATCTTCGCCGCGTTGAGGACGACCACATGGTCGCCGGTGTCGAGGTGGGGCGAGTAGATGACCTTGTGCTTTCCCTCGAGCAGGGTGGCGATGCGGGTAGCCAGCCGCCCGAGCGTCTGACCGCTCGCGTCGACCAGCCACCACTGCCGCTCGATCTCGCTCGCCTTGACTGCGTACGTCTTCACACTCTCGTCCTCTCGACCTGTTCCGCGCGGCCCCCGCTACCGGTGGCCGAACCCGTATTCGAATAGATGACACGCTCGAGGGTCAGCCCGCAGGCCGGTGCCGCCCGCCCGTCGAGGGCACGCTTCCCGCCTTCGAGCATCCCGGCAACCTCGCCCGGTGTCAACCTTCCGCGCCCCGCCTCGAGGAGGAGGGCCGCGATGCTGCGCACCATGCGCCGCAGGAAGGCATTGGCCGTGACTCGGATCTCCACGCTGGTTCCGCTACGGCTGATCGACACCTCCGTGAGATGCCTCACCGTCCGTCCTCCAACGTCACTCCCGAGCGCCGCGAAGTCGCGTTCGCCAAGGAGCTCCGCTGCCGCGGCCCGCATGGCCGCCACGTTGAGCCGGTCGCCGATCTCGAGCGTCCGATGCCGGTCCGTCGGCCGCTTGTCGCCCGCCATCCGGACGCGGTAGCGGTAGACCCGGCGACGAGCGTCGCGCCGCGGGTCGAAGCCCGCGGGCGCGGCGCGGAGCGACCGCACCGCCAGGTCCGGCGGCAGCATGGCATTCAGCCGTCGCCGCAACTCCGGCCAACTGATCCCTTCACCGCGACGGCGGCGAGCGATACAGAAAGCCACGACCTGGCCGGTAGCGTGCACTCCGGCATCGGTTCGCCCGGCGAAGCGGACTCGCACCCGCTCGCCGGTCAGTCTGTTAAGCGCCTCCTCCAGTTCCCCTTGCACCGTCCGAGCGTTCGGCTGGAGCTGGGAGCCGGCGAAGTCGGTTCCGTCGTAGGCAATCACCGCCCGGGCGCATCGCTGCGACACGGGCGAGATCATTGCGACCTGGTTCTGCGAGCCGGTCAGACCAGCTCGATCTGGACGATCGGCGCGGCGTCACCGAGACGCTGCCCGATCTTCACAATCCGCGTGTACCCAGACGCTCTGTCCGCGTACTTTGCTGCAAGCTCACCCATCAACTTGTCAACGATGAGTGGCTCGTGCGGCATTGATGCAATGAGGGACCGACGTGCGGACAGGTCCCCGCGCTTGGCCAGGGTGATCATCCGATCCACGATGCCGCGCACCTCCTTGGCCTTCGCCTCGGTGGTCTTCAGCTTCTCGTAGCGCAGGACCGCCACGGCCAGGTTGTCCAGCATGTGGTAACGATGGGCGCTCCCTCGACCGAGCTTGCGACCGGCCAATCGATGCGGCATGGATCAGCCTTCCCGGTCGAGCTCGGCTGCTGCCGCCTCGTCCAGCTCGGCGGCGGCGGGGAGATCCGACTCGTCCGCGCTCGATGCGCTGGCCTCCGGCGGGGCGAACCCGCGGAGTGCGAGACGCTCCTTCATTTCGTCGAGGCTCTTCTTGCCGAAATTCCGCATCCTGAGCAGTTCGTCGTCACCGAGGGCCAGCAATTGACCGATCTTCGTGATGTTGTTGCGCTTCAGGCTGTTGTAGGCGCGCATCGGCAGGTCGAGCTCCTCGATCGGGGCCTCCAACAGGTTCGCGCTGACCTGCGGAATCGCCTCATCGACCATGGCCGAGCGGCGACCGATCTCGGTAAAGCGGCCGAACTCGCGCACCAGGATGTCGGCAGCCTCCGAGA
>JAOUHE010000175.1 GCA_029865285.1 Chloroflexota bacterium | reverse complement strand
GCGACTACGGGTTCGGCCATACCATCACCTCATCGATTCAGGCGACGGCAAGGGCAACCGCCGCACGGCAACGTGTCGCAAGAATTTGCTGCAAGTATTCTACGGGCCATGACGGGATTCGTCCATGCGTGAATTCAACGAAGTTGCGTCCGCCGCGAGCGTGAAGCGCGCGATTGACGCGTTGCGGGCCAACGGGATTGAGGCCGAGCAGGCCCCGGATGGAGCAGCGGTGCGGGCCCGCGTCCTGGAGCTGATCTCTCCTGGTGCGCAGGTGATGCTCGGCACGTCGCGCACGCTCAAGCTGACCGGCCTGGTCGCCGAGCTCGAGGAGAGCGGCCGCTACGACGCAGTGCGCCCCACGGTGCGGGGCCTGGATCGTGCCACGCAATCGGACCAGATCCGCCGCCTCCGCTCCGCGCCCGACGTGGTGGTCGGCAGCGTGCAGGCCGTCACCGAGCACGGCGAGGTCGTGATCGCCTCCGAATCCGGCAGCCAGATGGCACCGTACGTCTACGGAGCCAGAACGGTGATCTGGGTGGTTGGCACACAGAAGGTGGTGCCCGACCTGGACACCGGAATGCGCCGGGTCATGGAGTACGCCCTGCCGCTGGAGGACGATCGAGCGCAGCAGGCGTACGGCCGCGGCAGCGGGGTAAACAAGGTGTTGATCATCAGCCGCGAGATCAGGCCGCACCGGATCCGGCTGATCTTCGTCTCCGAGTCGATCGGCTTCTAGGCGCTGCGCGCCTCGTCGGGGGCGCCGCGCCCGCTGAGCCAGCGGTAGATCACGAACGCCCCGCCAAGGAGCACGACCGCGTAGATCGCGTACTCGAACGGGCGGATCGCCGTGTACAGGTTCCGGTAGTTCTCGCCCAGCAGGAACCCGGCCAGCACCAGCCCGGCATTCCACGGCAGGGAACCCAGTGCCGAGAAGAGCAGGAAGCGTCCGACCGGCATCCGCGCCACGCCAGCCGGATAGTTGATCAGCGCGCGCAGGAGCGGGACGAGGCGGGCGAAGAAGACAGCGCGATCGCCGTAGCGAGCGAACCACGCGTCGGCGCGGTCCAGGTCATCGGGCTTGATGTGGACATACCTGCCGAACCGATCCAGCAGCGGTCGACCTCCCCACGCGCCGATCAGGTAGCCGGCGAGCGATCCGATGACGGCACCGGCGGTGGCGATCAACAGCACCGCCAGCCAGTTCCACGGAGCATTTGTCAGCGGCTCGAGGACCGATGGATCGGCGGCCGATTGGCTCACCTTCCAGCCGGCCATCGGCACGATGATCTCGCTGGGGATGATCGGCACGAAGGTCTCGAGAGCGATGGCGATGGCCACGCCCACGTAGCCGACCGCGTCGTACAGCGAGAGGAAGAACGGAACAATGGTGCGGTCGATGAAGTCGAGCACTGGTCTACCCGCGCGTGCGGTCGTCGGCCACCAGGATGTGCACCGCCACGATCACCGCAGCCAACGCCGCTCCTCCCATCCAGCCGCCGAGCACGTCCATCGGGTAGTGAGCTCCGAGGTATACCCGGATCAGGCTGATCGTCCCGATCAGGATGATCGCCACCGCGTAGCCGATCATCCCGAGTCGCCGGTCGCCGGTGAGGCGCGCGAAGCAGAACGCGGCAAGCCCGTAGAAGACGGTCGCCCGCAGTGCGTGGCCGGCCGGGAAGTCGGCGATGTCGTCCAGGCCGATCCCACTGGTATTGAAGAGCGCGTTGCCGAGCTGCGCCAGGCTGATCTCCGGAATGGCGGTGAAGTACTTGAGGGCCCACTCGGCCGGGAAGGCGAGCGTCCCGGCGGCGAGGACCAGGGCCAGATCAGTACGACCGCGAGCGAGGGCCAGGAGGCCGGCGGCACCAAAAGCGAGAGCAACGAACCAACCCGACCCGAGGCCACTGATCCCGATCAGGAGTGCATCCAGCGGCGGAGCGGTGGCCACAACCCAGTCGTGAATCGCCGGCACGACGTTCGCCATCAGCCACTCCTCGGGGACGGTGTGGTTGGTGGTGCGCTTGAGCGTGACCAGCCAGAAGAGGCTCGGGAGCACGATCAGGGTGATCAGGAAGGCGACCGCCGGACTGGGGATGGCCCCTTTCAGGGCGTTGCCGCCATCAGCGCCCGGGGCGGGGCGGCGCAGAGGGTCCGGCAGGCGTCGCACGCTGCGTAGTATAGGAGCGCCTCCCCGCGCGGCCGTCGGGCAGGCTGCCTCCGGCCCGCCATGCGAAAGGAGCTCGCCACGCAAGCGCCACCCAGCGACGACCTGGTCCTCACCGGCCGCGACCTGAACATCGGCGACGTGGTGTCGGTCGCGCGCGATGGACGTCGGGTGACGCTGGCCGCCGAGGCGGCGGCGCGGATGTCCGCCTCCCGTGCGGTGATCGAGCGGCTCGTCGCCGACGGCGGCACGATCTACGGAGTGACGACCGGGTTCGGCGACCTGGCCGATGTGCGCATCGAGCCGGGCCGGGTGGCCGAGCTGCAGCGCAACCTGGTCCGATCGCACACCGCCGGCGTCGGCGATCCGCTCCCCGCCGAGGTCGTGCGGGCCATGCTGCTGCTGCGTGCCAACGCGCTGGCAGTCGGGCTATCAGGCGTACGCCCTGAGTTGACGGAGCTGCTGCTTGGCATGCTCAACGCGCGCATCCACCCGGTCGTCCCATCGCGCGGCAGCGTGGGTGCCAGTGGCGACCTGGCGCCGCTCGCCCACCTGGCGCTTGCGGTCATCGGTGAGGGGATGGTGGACACCGACGCGGGGCCTGCGGCCGCCGGCGACGCACTGCGCGCGGCGGGTTTCGCCCCGTTGGAGCTCGGCGCCAAGGAGGGGCTTGCCCTGCTCAATGGAACGCAGTTGATGGCCGCCTTGGCCGCCCTGGCGCTCGACGACGGACGGCGCCTGGCGGCCTCCGCTGACGTCATCGGCGCGATGAGCCTGGAGGCGATGGAAGGGACGACCGCGGCCTTTGACGAGGCGCTCATCGGAGCGCGCCCGCATCCCGGCCAGGTGGCCGTCGCGGCGCACCTGCGCCGCCTGCTCCACGGCAGCGAGATCGGCGCGGCGCACGCCGCAAGTCCGCACCGCGTGCA
The DNA here is from genome assembly GCA_029865285.1 of Chloroflexota bacterium. Lineage (GTDB taxonomy): Bacteria > Chloroflexota > Limnocylindria > QHBO01 > QHBO01 > CF-167. Next base: position 508 of record JAOUHE010000175.1, on the reverse strand, counting down.
GGATCCGTACTCGCTGCGCTGCATGCCGCAGGTCCACGGCGCGGTCCGCGACGCGCTCGACCAGCTAGAGCGCGTGCTGGCGATCGAAATCAACAGCGCCACCGACAATCCGCTTGTCTTCGCCGACGGCCGCGTCGTCTCCGGCGGCAACTTCCACGGTGAGCCGCTGGCGCTCGTGATCGACTACGCCAAGATCGCCATCGCCGAGCTGGCCTCGATCTCGGAGCGACGCACCGCGCGATTGGTGGACGGGCACCTCTCCGGCCTGCCTGCAGTGCTCTCCGAGGAGCCGGGCCTGCGCAGCGGCCTGATGATCACCCAGTACACCGCCGCCGCACTGGTTAACGAGCTGCAGACGCTGGCCCACCCGTCATCGGTCGACAGCATCCCGACCGGCGCCAACCAGGAGGACCATGTCTCGATGGGCGCGACCGGGGCGCTGCACCTGCGCGAGGTGGTGGACCGCACCGAGACGGTGATGGCCATCGAGGCGCTATGCGCCGCGCAG
>JAOUHE010000174.1 GCA_029865285.1 Chloroflexota bacterium | reverse complement strand
GGCTGCGAATCTTCTCGGCCAGTTTGCGCACGGCCATGTATTCCAGGATCCGTTCCTTGGGCTTCTCGAGGCCGTAGTGGTCCTCGTGGAGCACCTTCTCGGACTCGTCGAGGTCCAGGTTGTCATCGGTCTGGACGCCCCACGGGAGGGAGACGAGCCAGTCCACGTAGGTGCGGATGACGCCCTGCTCGGGAGAGGCGGATGGGATCCGGCTCAGCCGGTCGACCTCCTTGAGGGCCTTCTCCTTCACGTCGTCGGGCATGGCCGACTCCTCGACCTTGCGCTTCAGCTCACCCGCCTCGGCCACCGCCGGGTCGTCCTCGCCGAGCTCTTTCTGGATCGCCTTCATCTGCTCGCGCAGGATGTAATCGCGCTGGGTCTTGTCCATCTCGGACTTGACCTCGCTCTGGATGCGACCCTTGAGCTCCAGGACCTCGATCTGCTTGGCCAAAAACTGGCCGACCATGCGCAGTCGCTCGGCGACGTCGATCGTCTCGAGCAGCTGCTGACGCAGCTCGGTGGACATGTCGGGGCTGTACGCGGCCATATCGGCCAGCAGACCGCCATCGGAGATATTGCGGGCGGCGACGGCAACCTCTGGCGGGACCGATGCGCCCGAGCTGACGTACTGCTCGATCTGACCCTGGACTGACGCCATCAGCGCCTCGACCTCGAGGGTCTTGTCGCCCTCCTCGCTGATCATCTCGACCCGCGCCTCAAGGTGCGGGTCGGTCTGCACCAGGTCGAGCAGGCGGATGCGGCGCTGCCCCTGAACGATGGCGCGGATGGTGCCGTCCTGGAGGCGGATCACCTGGGCGATCTTGGCGAGCGTGCCAATGGTGTACAGCTCGTCAACCGAGCTGACCTCTTCGGTGTCGCTGGAGCGCTGCGTGATGAGCGCTACCGGCTGCGAGGTGCGCACGGCCCGGTCGATCGCCTTCACGCTGCGGTCGCGCCCGACCTGTAGCGGGACGATCATTTCCGGGAAGATAACGGTGTCGCGCAGCGCGACCAGGGGAAGCACCTGGATCTGGTCGACCAACTGGTCGGCCTCTTCGGTCTGCTCGGGCTCGGCTGCCGGCGTGATGTCGGACTTGTCTTCGGTGGTCAGTTGCGTGTCCCTTCGGTCGCGGCGACGGCGGGCTCCGGCTCGCCCTCTTCGACGTATCGCTCGACATCGCCGTCCTCGAACAGATCGTAGACGCGGATCTTGCCCAGCGCCTCGAGCTGCAGGATGACCTTGACGCCCGCCAGGTTGACCCTCTGGCGTTGGGTCAGGAAGCGGATGATACGCACCCGCCGGATATCTGCCTCAGAGTAGAGGCGCAGGTTGTTGCGACGCTGCGGGCAGAGAAGGCCCTCCTCCTCGTAGATCCGCAGCGTGCGCGGGTGCACGGCCGCCAGTTCGGCGGCGATGCTGATGATGTAGCACGGCCGGCGCGGATCGCGCAGCGAGCTCACCGGCCGCTCAACGTGCCTAGGCCTTCGCGTCGCCATTGGTCGATGGCTCGACCGGCTTGGGCGTGGCCTTGATGGCGATCTGGTGCGGCTTGACCTCTTCGGCCTTCGGGACGCGCAGCGTCAGCAGGCCATCCTCGAAGGTCGCGGTGGCGTGGTCACCGACCACCCGAACCGGCAGCGACATTTGACGGTGGAAGGCGCCGAAGCGTCGCTCACGATAGAGGTACTGGTCGCGCTCGACCTTCTCGTCTGCCTTGAACTCGCCGCGGATCGAAAGGGTCTGGCCGGTGATGGTGATCTCGACGTCCTCCGCCTTCAGACCGGGCAGCGAGGCGGTCACCACCAGGTCATCGGTGGTCTCGTGAAGATCGATTGACGGGCTGACGGTTTCGCCCTCCACTCGTCGCCAACTGAGGGGGCTGACGAAGGAATCTTCGAAGAGCCGGTCCATCGCCTGGCGGAGAGTGACCATCTCGCGAAGTGGTTCAAATCTGGTCAGGTTGGCCATCGGTATGTTGCAACCTCCTGTGATCTGTGCGTGCCCGGGCATGAGCCCGGTCGATGCAACAGCGATACCCTATACCCTGACAATGGGAGTGTCAAGAGTCATACCTACGTATCAGTCAGCCCGACGCAGCGTTTTACGCAGCCGGGCGAGCCTGCTCGGCCCGCGCCGCCGCTCCCCGGCGGTGAGCGATGCGCCGGCGTAGCGCACGAGCTGGTAGGCGGCGGCGAGTCGAGGGAGGGCGGAGCCGGACAGTCCCTCGTCGCGTGCCCGGGCGGCATGGATCGCCGGAGACTCGGACGAGGCCCGTGCCCATCGGCCATCCCGCTCGAGCGCATCGAGGGCAGCCAGGTAGGCGCCGGCAGGATCACTCGTCGCCGGCCGGCGATGAGCCCCGGGCACCGGCTGCAACGGGGAGACCGGCTCGGGCGGCGGGATCACGATCGATCGCTCCTCGAATGCGTCGGCCAGGCTGAACCGGTCGCGGCGGCGCTCCTGCCAGCGCAGGTAGAGGACGACCGCCAGGAAGATGAGCTCGATGGCAGCCAGCAGGGCGACGACGCCGTAGAAGATCCAGGTCGGCGCGTCGCTGACCACCTCGGAGGGATCGACGGCCAGATTCGGCAACGCGAAGGTCGGCAGCGTGATGTTCTCGGGCAGGAAAGGTCGCAGCAGTTCGGTGAGGGCGGCGATCACCACGATGAGCGGCGTCGAGACGAGGAGCAGCGCCAGCAGGATCGCGCGCAAGGGACCGATGAGCACGGTCAGCAGCGCCTTGGCGGGCACTCCCATGAATGCCGCCGCCGGGATGCCGATCAGGGTCAGCCCCACGGCCACGCCCAGCACGAGCAGCAGCCACGACCGATTTGCCTGCCAGTCGCTGCCAGTCGCTGCTCGCACCGCCTCGAGCCGTGCGAGCCCGACCGCGGTGAAGGCCGAGCCTACGAAGATCAGGGTGCCCATGAACGCTGCCGCGGTGAACGCCGACTCGGCCGAACCTGCGGTCACCATGTGCCCGATGAGCCACGGTGCCGCCAGTCCCGGCACGGCCCAGCGCAGGAGCTGCGCCGCCTGGACGTCATCGTCCTCGGCCGACCGATGCGTCTCGCCTCTCCAGACGGCCACGGCCCCGATCCAGCCCGCCGCGTGGGTCGAGAGCGCCGCAGTCAGGTGCCCGTCGATGAGCAGCCCTCGCGCCTCGGGGTCGAGGAACCAGGCGGCCGCCCCACCGGCCACTGCGAGCAGCGGGAGGCCCACGGCCTCGGCTACCGTTCCGGTCCAGCGGCGTCGCCTACCCCACAGCATGCCGGCGGTGACGAGCAGCGCGAACTCGAGCGGCCCGACGTGCGGGGTCCCGCCGGCGAGCGCCTGGGCCGCCGCATATACGACCGCCAGCCAGCCGCCCTCGGCCAGCACCTGTGCGGCGGGGAGAAGGAGCCTAACCTGCCAGGACGAGCGCATCTGCCTCCTCCCAGCCAGGGTCAAGCGTTGCCGATGCAGCCGGGATTCCGTGACGCCGCACGATGGCCGCGTGCTTCGCGCCGTCTGCACCGAGTGCCACGTGCTCGACGCGATAGCCGCTGCGTGCCAGCCGCTGCATGGCGCCCAGGTAGGCCCGCGGGTCACGCGCGGACAACGTCAGCACCGTGCCGCCGGGCG
>JAOUHE010000173.1 GCA_029865285.1 Chloroflexota bacterium | reverse complement strand
GCCGAGACGAGGGTCGGCTGCAGTACGCGTTCACTCCGCGCTTTGCGGTGAGCTGCTCGGCCGAGATGCTGCGTACCTCGGCCACGGCCGCGGCAGAGACAGGCGCATATTGGCAGACGCATCTGGCCGAAGACCGTGGGGAGATGGCCGAGGTACACCGACTCTTCCCAGAGGCCATCGACTACACCGATGTCTACGACCGCGCCGGAGGCCTCACCTCGCGCGCCATCCTGGCCCACGCCATCCACCTGTCGGATCGCGAAGTGGCGCGCCTGGCCGAGACGGGCGCTGCGGTGGCGCACTGCCCGAGCTCGAACCTGTTCCTGGCCAGCGGCGCGATGCCGCTGGCGCGCTATCTGGCAGCCGGGGTGCGGGTGGGCCTCGGTTCGGACGTGGCGGCGGGCCCGGACGTCTCGCTCTTTGACGTCATGCGCGCCGGGGCGCACACCCAGAACGGGCTGCGAGCGGCGGGCCAAGCCGATACAGCCGAGCTGACCCCTGCCGAGTGGCTGCGCATGGCAACCCTCGGCGGTGCGGAGGCACTCGGGCTGGCCGACCGGATCGGGTCCATCGAGGCGGGGAAGGAGGCCGACTTCATCGTGGTCGATCCCGATCTGACACTGCCGATCGCCGGCCTCGGCGCGCAGCACGAGAACAGGCCGGAAGAGATGCTCAGCCGCCTGATCTTCCGACAGCATCCCGCCATGGTGCGTGGAGCCTGGGTCCGGGGACGACGGCTCCCGGCATGAGCATCGGCTAGGCTATCGGCCATGAAGACCGATCGCATCGTTCAGATCCTGATCAACGCGGGGGCCCTGTATGCAGCCGTCTGGGTCGTGGGGGGCATCACCTTCGACGGCGAGTGGTGGAAGTTCCTGCTGGTGGCGCTGGCCTTCAGCCTGCTGAACACCTACCTGCGCCCGATCCTGCGCATCCTGACCTTTCCGATCAGCATCATGACGCTGGGCATCTTCCTGATCGTGATCAACGCAGTGATGATCCTGCTTGCCGCCGCGGTGAGTGACCAGTTGGGCCTCGGGTTCGCTGTCACCGATTTCTGGGCTGCCTTCTTCGGCGCCATCGTCGTCGCCATCGTCGGCTGGATCCTGTCGATGGTGATCGGCGCGAGCCGCATGCCGGTGAAAGTCATCTCGTAATCCTCGGATGACAGCTCGCCCAGGACCACGAGGCCGACCGGCACCGATGCTGCTCGGGCTCGTCTTCGCCGTGGCAGCAGGCCTCGCGATCCTGCTGACCGGACCACTGCTGCTGTTCAATCCGTGGCTTGTGGGGATCGAACAGGGACGTCAGGGCGTCGCTGACTCGCTCGGCACCACGCAGGCAGAGGTCGACCGCTTGACCGGGCAGATGCTCGGTGATCTGTTCTTCAACGGCGATTTCAGCGTCAGCCTGGACGGCGAGGTGCCCATCCTGGAGCCCGGCGAGCGGAGCCACATGCGCGATGTCGGTGGCGTGGTGCGCGGGCTGGTGCTGCTCGAGGGCGGTGCGCTCGTCGTGCTGGTGCTCACCGGCCTGCGACTGCGACGCGAACGATCGCGGCGGGGCCGCCTTGTGATCGGCGGAGCGGCGCTCATCGGCGTTGCCGCCATGGCGCTTGGGCTCTTCTTCGCCCTCGACTTTGACACCGCCTTTGCCGCGTTCCACGCGCTCTTCTTCGCGGCAGGCACCTGGCAGTTCAGTGCCGATTCGAACCTGATCCGCCTCTTTCCACAGCCGCTCTGGTTCGACGCGGCCCTGCTTGCCGGGGTGACCATCGTGGTCGGCGCGGTGACCGCCGCGCTGCTTGCACGCCGGGACCTGCGCGCGGCCACGGACTGACCCTCGGCTACACTCGGCTCCATGCGTCAATCGATCCGGATCGGTCGCGTCTTCGGGATCGACATCGGGCTGCACCCGTCATGGTTCGTGATCTTCGCCATCGTCACCTACTCGATGGCGGTCGGGGAGTTGCCGCGCTCCTTCCCGGGCTGGGAGTCCGCCCTGTACTGGGTGATCGGCGCGGTGATCTCGATTCTCTTCTTCTCCTCGGTGCTCGCCCATGAGCTGAGCCACGCTGTCGTGGCACGGCGCTTCGGCCTGCGGGTGCGCGACATCACCCTGTTCATCTTCGGCGGTGCCACCGCGCTCGAGGATGAGGCGAAGCGTCCGCGGGACGAGGCGCTGATGGCGGCAGCGGGACCGCTGACGAGCCTGGCCATCGGTGCGGTCCTGTGGGGGATCGACGCCGCGGTCCAGCAGGAATACGTGAACGCGATCGTGGGCTGGCTCGGCTTCATCAATCTCACCCTGGGTGTCTTCAACCTGATCCCCGGCTTCCCGATGGACGGCGGACGGATCCTGCGCTCAGTGCTCTGGAAGCTCCGGGGGGACCGATACGCCGCGACCCGCAATGCGGCCGCGGTGGGCCGCGGCTTCGGGTACCTGCTCATCGCCGGCGGCGTCTTCCTGCTCTTCAACGGAGGCAACCTGTTCAGCGGCGTGTGGCTGGCACTGATCGGCTGGTTCCTGTCGAACGCGGCCGAGGCGACCTCGGCGCAGGTCGGGATCGAGCAGTCGCTGAAGGGGGTCCATGCCAGCGACGTGATGGAACGGAACCCCGCATCGGTGTCGCCGAACGAGACCATCACCACCCTGGTCAACGAGCGATTCATGCGAGGAGCAGGTCGCTCGTTCCTGGTCCGCCACGATGACGGCGGACTGAGCGGCATCGTCACCCTCTCCGATGTGCGCCGCGTCCCGCGCGAGAACTGGGAAGGGGCACGGGTGGTCGACATCATGACCCGCTACGCCGACCTGGCCACCATCGGGCCTGACGAGGAGGTGGTGGCGGCTCTGCAACTGCTCCAGGAGCGCGAGGTCAATCAGCTGCCGGTGGTCAGCGACGGCGGCCGGACAGTTCTCGGCCTGCTCACCAGGGCCGGGATCCTGCGCCTGATCGAGGCGCGTACGCGGCTGGGGGTCTAGGTGCTCTCGGTTGACGAGGCCCGCGACAGGATCCTTGTCCGCGCGACCCTGACGCCGGGTGAACGACTTCCTTTGGACCGATGCGCGGGGCGTGTGCCGGCGGTCTTTGCCTTGACCGCGACGTACGACGTTTTGCCGTTCGCCAATTCGGCGATGGACGGATTCGCCCTGCGCGCGGCCGATGCACCCGGGGAGCTGCGGCTTGTCGGAGAGGTCGCCGCAGGTGCTGCCGATCTCCCGCGAGTCGAGGCGGGCACGACGGTTCGCATCCTGACCGGTGCCCCGATCCCGCCGGGCGCCGACGCGGTGGCGCCCCTGGAGGTCGTGGACGAGCGCGGCGATCTCGTGATCGTCCCTCGGGTGGAGATTGGCGCGCACGTTCGCGCCGCCGGGCAAGACACCCGGGCGGGGGAGCGCGTTGACCTGTCCCCGGCGCCGCTCGGCGCGGCGTCGATCGCCGTGGCGGCGTCCCTGGGGTACGGAGCCCTTGAGGTTCGCCGCCGGCCCAAGGTCGCCATCGTGTCGACCGGCGACGAGCTTGTGGCGGCTGGAACCCCGCTCGGCCCGGGCCAGATTTCCGACGCCAACACGCCGTCCCTGGTTGCCGCCGTGTTCGAGGCCGGCGGCGGCGTGGTCGCGCAGATGCGGG
>JAOUHE010000172.1 GCA_029865285.1 Chloroflexota bacterium | reverse complement strand
GATCCGCGAGGTAACCGCAGCCACGGCCGAGACCATCGAGACGCACTCCCAGAACCCGCGCGGGCCCGGCCAGGCGGCAGGCCGCCAGAGCAGCTCGTCGGCGACCAGAACGGTGTCGAAGCCGATCTCCTCGGCCAGGAGGGCCTGTTCGCGGATGGAGCTCCACGGCACCTTCTCGCCGGTGGGCACGGCCTCGAGCATCGGCAGGACCAGGCCAACCTTCAATGGACGCAGCGGCTCAGCCACTAGCTGCCGTCTTCCGCAGTCTCGATCTCCGGCGGACGCTCGTCCCCGGAGGCAGGCGCACCACGGATCGCGCCGACACCGTACGGGACCCACTTCTCGGGAGATTGGAGTCGATGGCCATCGGTCGATCCGCGGGTGTGGGTCTCGGCGAAGCCGGACGGTTCGATCCACATCTGTTCGCCGCCCAGCAGACCGGCGATCCCTGACTGGCCGGGCTCGGTGCGCGGATACCTGCAAAACTCGCAGCGGGTCGTGTCGTGGGCTCGGTAGCCGGTCGGCTCCTCGTAGGTGGTCATGAACCCCTCGTAGTTGCGCAGCGCCACCTTGTGGTCGGAGTAGCTGACCAGGTAGTTCGGGGCGACCGGGATCTTGCCGCCGCCGCCGGGTGCGTCGACCACGAAGGTGGGCACCGCGTACCCCGAGGTGTGGCCGCGCAGCCCCTCCATGATCTCGATCCCCTTGCCGACCGGGGTCCGGAAATGACCGGATCCCTCCACCAGGTCGCACTGGTACAGGTAGTACGGCCGCACCCGCATCTCTACGAGCCGATGCACCAGCTCGCGCTGGATGTTCACGCAGTCGTTGACTCCGGCCAGCAGCACTGACTGGTTGCCGAGCGGAATCCCCGCGCGGCTGAGCCGGTCGCAGGCGCGGGCCAGTTCCGGGGTGATCTCGTTGGGATGATTGACGTGGATGTTCAGCCAGAGTGGGTGGTACCGGCTCAGCATCTCGCACAGCGCGTCGTCGATCCGCTGCGGCAGGAAGACCGGCACGCGGCTGCCGATCCGGATCACCTCGATGTGCGGGATCTCCCGCAGCCCACGGATGATCGTCTCGAGCAGTTTCGGGGCCAGTGTCAGGCCGTCTCCACCGGAGATCAGCACGTCCCGGACCTGCGGGGTGCGGCGCAGGTAGTCAAGTTGCGCCTCGTGCTCGGCCCGGTTGAAGTTCTGGGCGGCGTCGCCGACCATTCGGCTGCGAGTGCAGTAGCGGCAATAACTGGCGCACTGCGTGGTGACCAGCATGAGCACCCGGTCGGGGTAGCGGTGGACCAGGCCCGGCACCGGCGAATGGCGGTCCTCGGCCAGCGAGTCCTCCATCATCCCGGTGAACGCCTCGCGCTCGCGACCGAGCGGGATCACCTGGCGACGGATCGGGTCGTCGGGATCGTCAGGGTCGATCAGGCTGATGAAGTACGGGGTGATGTCGACCCGGAACTTGTCGGTCGCGGAGAGCCCCTCGCGCTCCTCATCGGTCAGGTTGAGCACACCGCCGACTTCCTCGAGGGAGTTCACGCGGTTGCTCAGCTGCCAGCGCCAGTCCCCCCACTTCTCGTCGGGCACGTCCGCCCACATCGGCGCACGACGGCTGACCGCGAGCGCTCCGTCCGGCCCAAGCCGCTGCGCGGGGTCGCGCTGATTCACGAACGGGAGGTCGGGGACCGATGCAGCAGGTGGCTGGTGCTCCAACAGGGACCTCCTCACGGAGTTTCGGACCCGATTCCGGGCCTCCGGCCATGATACCGCCGCCCGTGGGCTGCGGCGGACGACGCCCTCAGTCGAGGAGCGGGTAGGCCGCCAGCGTCAGGAACTCGGCGAACTGGTCGGCCAGGACAAGGTCATCGAGCAGCGCGGCCGCATCGGTCCAGCGGTATGACGGGGCAACCGACCGCAGCCGGCCGAGTTCGTCGTTTCGGATCGCCCGATAGAGGTCGGCCGACATCGGTCTCCCGTCGTCAAGCGCGACACCGTTCACCCGCCACTGCCAGAGCTGGCTGCGACTGATCTCCGCGGTCGCCGCATCCTCCATCAGGTTGTTGATGGCCGCGGCGCCGTTTCCGCCGAGCCAGGAGGCGAGGTACTGGAGCGCGACGCTCACATTGGTCCGCACCCCGTCCTCGGTAACCAGCCCCCCTTCGATCGTCGTGCCAAGCAGGTCGTCAGCCGTTGGGGCGACGGTGGGGGAGCGGTCCTTCTGGTTTGGCTGGTCGCCCAGCGCGGCGTCAAACACGTCGCGGGCCACCGGCACCAGGTCAGGGTGCGCGACCCACGTCCCGTCCGACCCGTCACCCGCCTCGCGCTGCTTGTCCGCGCGGACGGCTGCCAGCGCCCGTTCAGTCACGTCCGGTTCGCGTCGGTTGGGGATGAAGGCGCTCATGCCGCCGATGGCGTGCGCTCCGCGGGCGTGGCAGGTGCGCACCAGCAGTCGCTGGTAGGCGCGCATGAACGGAACCGCCATGCTCACCTGCATGCGGTCCGGCAGGATCATGTCGCTGCGAGATCGGAACTTCTTGATCAGGCTGAAGATGTAATCCCACCGTCCGGCGTTCAGGCCCGATGCGTGCTCCCGCAGCTCGTACAGGATCTCGTCCATCTCGAACGCCGCCAGGATCGTCTCGATCAGGACCGTGGCGCGAACACTGCCCCGCGGGATGCCGAGCTGCTCCTGTGCCGCCAGGAAGACGTCGTTCCAGAGTCGCGCCTCAAGATGCGACTCGAGCTTCGGAAGGTAGAAATACGGCCCGGACCCACGCTCCAGCAGCGCCGCGGCGTTGTGGAACATCATCAGCCCGAAGTCGAAGAGGCTGGCCGAGATGGGGGATCCATCGACCTCGACGTGCGCCTCGTCGAGGTGCCAGCCACGGGGCCGGATGACGAGCGTCGCGATGTGCGGATTGAGCGCATACGCCTTCTCATCGGTCTGGAAGGTGAGGCGCCGACGCACGGCCTCGCGAACCGCCCACTGGCCGGTGACGACATTGCTCCAGGTGGGGGAGAGCGAGTCCTCGAAATCGGCCATGAAGACCCGCGCGCCGGAGTTGAGAGCGTTGATCATCATCTTCGGCTCCACCGGTCCGGTGATCTCCACCCGCCGGTCGTCGAGGTCCGGCGGCGCTGGCGCAACGTGCCAGGTCGTATCGGAGCGGATGTGAACAGTCTCGGGGAGAAAGTCGGGCAGCTCGCCGGCATCGAATCGCGCCTGGCGCGACGCCCGTGTCGCGAGGAGTTCCTGCCGACGTGGATTGAACGACCGATGCAGCCCGGCAACGAATTCGAGAGCTGCGGGCGCGAGGATCTCGTCGGCGTGGTCTGGCGGCGTCCCGACTACCGTCACGCCGGGCGCCGCCACCTACCAGCCACCCTCACCACGGATGAGCCGATGCAGCACTCGGGCTGCGACCGCTCGTCGATAGTCGGCGCTCGAGCGCACGTCGTCGATCGGCGTGATCTCGTCCGCCAGGGTCGATGCAGCGCGATCCGCAGTCGCCTCGGTCGGTGCCGCATCTTCCAGGACGGCCTCGGTGCGAGGTGCCCGAATTGGAACTGCCGCGACCGAGCCGAGTGCCAGATGCACGTTGTGCCACAGGCCGGCCGCATCAGCATCGGGATGCCACGCG
>JAOUHE010000031.1 GCA_029865285.1 Chloroflexota bacterium | reverse complement strand
CGGATTGCCGCCCGTGATGCGAGTCCGCAGCACCGTTGCGTAGTCGGTCCGGTTGGCCTCGTAGGTGGCCGCGATGCCGGTCTTTTCGGTGAACGCTGTGAGCACGGCCTGGAACGCCGTCTCTTCTGCTCCGCCCCACAGCGACGTGACCACAATCGATCCATCGCCGTCGGGGACGTCGCCACCGCCGCCGCCACCGCTACCGCTGGGGCTGGGGCTCGTGCTCGCCGTCGAGCACGCGCCGAGCGCGAGCGCTGCGATCAGCGCCGGCGCGAGTAGACGAAATTTCCGCATGGGTTCCTCCTATTGACGCCGGGCTTACCCGACGAGTGCCTGCTCCGTCTCCGGGTCGAAGACGTGCAGCATGTCGAGCGGGACTCCCAACTCGATCTGGTCGCCAGCCCGAGCACGGGTTCCCGACCCTCGGTGCGGGTAGTGGCGAAATTCATTAAGGGTGCGCGAGACATCGGCGTAACGCCTGCCATCAGCGATCTGCAGACCGAAGTCGCGGACCGCGATCACAATCGGCGCCGCAGCGCTTGAAGACGGGGTCAAGGGGACTGTGGCTATCTCGCGCCCTCTGGGAGGCGGGTCGACCGCAACACGGGCCTGATTGGCGCCGGCGGTTCCGCTCCGTCAGGTAGCCCATGATAGCCGTCTGGCAGCCCTCGGGCAAACCACCGCGAGCGACTGGCCCCGCTCAGCGATCCTTGGGAGAAGTCTCCAGCCCCCAGAGGTCCCCGACGGTGAACCCCTCAGGGAACGGGTCCTCCGGATCCACCTCGAACTGCGTCCGGCCGGTGATCCAGGCGCTGCCGGTGAGCTGCGGCACGACCGCCCGATACGGCCCCACGGTCGTCTCGCGCAGAAGGCGACCGGTCCATGCGGTGCCCATGATCCCCTCGTGGACATAGTCCTGGCCGATCCCCAGCTTTCCGCGCGCGTGCAGCACGGCCATCCGGGCGCAGGTGCCGGTGCCGCACGGGGATCGGTCCAGCACGCCGGTGAACGACTCGGGGCGCGACCAATCGAGGGTGCCCGACGAGACGACGACGGTGTTCTTGCCGTGTGCGCCGGGCAGGGTGGGCGGCGCGGTCAGCTCGATGATGCTGATGCCGGCGATCTCCGGATGATCGGGGTGCGCCACCGGGATCTGCTCGCGCGCCGCGGCCTTGACCATCTCGCCGAGCCGCACGATGTCGCGCCCCTCGTCCGGCGTGAGCTGCAATCCGAGCGCCGAGGCATCGACGATGGCGTAGAACATCCCACCCCAGGCCACGTCCACCTTCACCCGTCCAATCCCCGGCACCTCCACCGGTGCGTTCAACTCGATCGCGAAGGCGGGCACGTTCTCGAAGGTGATGGAGGTCGCCTTGCCGTCGCGCACGTCCGCGCGCACCCGGATCAACCCCGCGGGCGCCTCCAGCGTCAGTTGGGTGATCGGCTCGGTCACCGGGACCAGCCCCTCGGCGATGAGCACGGTCGCGGTGCAGATCGTGTTGGACCCGCTCATCGGCGGGTACTCGGCCTGCTCCATGATCACGAAGCCGGCATCGGCCTGCAGGTCGGTGGGAGGCAGGATCACGTTGGCGCAGAGTGCCGGGTAGCCGCGGGGCTCGCGAAGCATCAACTGGCGAAGCCGATCCCCCTGCTCGGCCAGGTGGTTGCGCTTCTCGAGCATGGTCGCGCCAGGCACGTCGTGGACGCCGCCGATGATCACCCGCCCCGGCTCACCACCGGCGTGGGCGTCGACCGCCGTGATGATCGGATCCAGTCGCACAGGGCCAAGTGTGGCACGGCCTTCGTACTGCGGGGCCAGGTCACGGGACGGCGGACACGATCTCCGTCACGAAAGGATGCTGGCCGAGCAGCGGGTGGTCGACCGGCGAACCATGGAGGGAGGGGTACTCGGGAATCGGTCCCTCGATGACGTACAGCATCTGCGTTCGCGCATACAGCCAGTGCCCGCCGAACCACCCGATACCCAGGTAGCGGACCTCCTTGTCGTCGACCGTGATCTCGACTCACTCCTGCGCCGGGAACTGGTCCGCCATGTACGTGTCCAGGAGCACCTGCGCACGGCACCCCGGAACATAGAACACGCGAACCGATTCGTTGGTCTCCCAGCTTGCCTCCGCGGTCCCGATGGAGCTCATGTCGACGTGGCACGCGCGCTGGCCAGCCGCTCCGCCGCGGACCTCGCCGGGTCCACCCCGTAATCACGCACCGATGCTTTCACCGTGGTGGCCCCGGCCACGCGGTCGGGCAGCTTGCCCTCGAGCCACGGCCACGCGTCCGGATCGGGCGTCGCGCCGGGGACCAGGGCGGGCGCCGAGGCCCCGGGGCTGGGAGTCACCTGCGCGGAGGGGGAGGACGCATCAGCGCCAATCCCGATACCGTATGCGGCACCCGTCCCCACGGCGAACGCAGCGGCCGCCAACACGACCAGCACCGGCCAGCCGACCTGCGCCCCCGTGCTCGGAGCGCTCTCCATCACGAGGCCACGGTCGTACTCGCCCGCAACCTCTCGTGCAGCATCCATCGGCGCATCCTCCGGGGCCGCGTCGTGCCGGCTCACCTTCATCGACCCTGCCGAGAGGCGCTAGGGCCGATGGAACTCATCTGCCGGGACGGGCGCGGAACTGCGCTAGCATCGGTTCGTGTCCGAAATGAGCGACCTGCTGGATGCTGCGGAGGCGCTCGGCGCACGTGGCGAACCGATGGCGCTGGCCACCATCGTGGCCACGCGCGGATCCACGTACCGGCGTGCCGGGGCGCGGCTGCTGATCCCGGCCAAGGGCGACCCGGTCGGCAACATCAGTGGCGGCTGCCTGGAGGGGGATGTGGCACGCATCGGTCGCGAAGTGATCGCCTCCGGGGTTCCGCGCTTGGTCGAATTCGATCTAACCGCCGATGACGACGCGGTGTGGGGCTACGGCCTCGGCTGCAACGGGGCGATGGAGCTGTTCATTGAGCCCACGCCCGGGACGCTCGAGACGGTCGCCGGACTGCGCTCCGGATCGGGTCAGTGCCTGGTGACGCCGCTCACCGGGCCGGACGTCGGCGCCCACCGCTTCGAGACCGATGGCGCCGCGGCCGCGGCGCTGCGCGACGGTTCACCGCGGGTGGAGGAGGTGGCCAGCGAGAGGGTCTTCTTCGAGCCGATGCTTCCGCCATTTCGGCTGGTCGTCTGCGGAGCCGGCCACGACGCGATCCCGCTCGTCCGCCAGGCGGCCGAGCTGGGTTGGCGCGTGGTGGTGGCCGATGTCCGACGCACGCTGCTGAACGCCGAGCGATTCCCCGGGGCCGCGGAGTTCAGTGCGGCCGATCCGGCTCAGGCCGCTGCCACGCTGGCGCCCGACGCGCGTACCGGCGTGGTGTTGATGAGCCACAACTACCTGCGCGACATCGCGTACCTGGGCGCGTTGCTCGATTCGCCGCTCGCCTACCTGGGCGTGCTGGGGCCGCGGGGACGCACGGAGCAGATGCTCGCCGAACTGGGTCGTCCCGAGGTGATGGATCGCCTCCACGCGCCGGCGGGCCTGGATATCGGCGCGGAGGGGCCGGAAGAGGTGGCGCGTGCCATCGTGGCCGAGATCCTCGCGGTCAGTCGTGGGCGCAGGGGTGGCCCGCTGCATGACCGCGCCGCCCCAATCCACGGGAGAGCTCCGGTCTAGGCGACCGGCACTGCCACCGTCTCTTCCAGGCGCTGCAGGAAGGAGGGCGCACCGAGTCTCGTGAAGATCTCGCGTGCCTCGCTGGCGGCAGCCTCAACGTCCTGGCTCTCACCGCCCACGAACTTCACGAAGTCGAGCTCGCACAGCGCAAGGTCGAACCAGGACTCGAGGTCACGCCACTGGCGCATGGCGTCCCGGTAGGCTGCCACCGCTTCCTCTGGCTGGCCGGTGGCCATGGCCACCCCGGCCTGCATGGTTCGCAGATTGGCGTTGATCCAACGCCCGTGGGTCCCGCCAGCTCGAAGCTGCTCCAGCGCTTCCTGCGCCTGCGTGGCGTTGCCGCCCCACAGGGCGGACCGGGCGGCGTTCGGCAGTTCCCAGGGGCCGATGACCGGGGCGAGGCGCAGGGCAGACGATGTCTCCGCGTAGGCCTCCCCGAAACGTCCCTCGTAGAATGCGATCCATCCACGGGTCGCGTGCAGCGCGGCGAAGAGCAGCGGTTCGTCGCTGGCCTGGCTGAATGCCTCGGCGCGGGCGAGCATGGTGTCGAACGGACGTCCGCGAAGGGCCGCCTGGGTGCTTGCGTACATGTCAACCTGGAAGCGGTCCGAGGGAGCGAGATCCGTGGCGGTCAGGTCGGCGATGATTGCATCGGCGCTGTCCCATTGGCCGATGCGGACTGCGTTCTCGCAGGCGTTGGCGCCCATGGTGGTCATGTACTCCACCAGGCCGGAACGCTTCGCGTCCTCGTACCCCTCGGCGGCGATCCGCCAGGCCCCCGTGGGATCTTCCGCGAAAAGCACGCTGCTCAGGTTGATCCGGGCGCGGAGGACGGCGGACGACAGGCCGTATGACCTGCCCATCTCGAGCGCTCCAGACAGTCCGGCCACCGATTCCCGGACCCGGCCGGAGTAGCCGAGGGCTGTGGCTCGCGTGATGAGCAGGTCCACGATCTCCGGGACCATGTCCAGCCGTTCAGCCAGCGGCAGGGCGCGATCGCACCACTCGACCGCCGGAGCGTGATCGCCGTGAAGCATGTAAGCGCGTGCCAGAGCCGCCCATACCAGGACAACGCTCGCGTCCTCCTCGAGCACGGACAGGGTGGGCAGCGCGGCACTGATCTCGTCGATCGCGGCTGAGTACTGACCGACCGTTGACAGGATCCTCCCCAGGCCGGCGATCGCGCGGGCTTCGCTGGGCTTGTTCCCCGCCTCCACCGCGGCGGTCATGGCCCGCCGGAAGTAGCTCTCGGCCGCCTCGTATCTGCCGGCCCTGCCGGCCGCGTCGCCCGCCTGCCGCAGCAGCTCCGACTGCGTCACCTGGTCGGCGGTGACCTCCAGCGAGAGCTCGAGGAAGCGGACCGCCTGCTCGTGTGAGCCGAGCCCGGTGGCTCGCGCCGCCGCCGCCTCGAGCAATGCGGCGGCGTGCTTCCGTATCTCATCGGCGTCCAGGTCATCGGGCGCACTGCGGTAGGCATCGAGATAGTGCGAGGCCGTGGCGCCGATGATCTCGTCGTCCTTGAGCGACTCGAAATGCTCGCCGGCTGCGAGATGCACTACCTTGCGATCGCGCTTGGTGAGGGTGCCGTAGGCGACGTCGCGGACCAGCGCCTGCACGAAGCCGTACTGGCCGCGCTCCGGTGACGTGGGATCCGTGTTGAGCGTGAGCAGCTCGCGCCGGACGAGCGTATGGAGGCGGCTCTCGAGGTCGTCGCGCTGCGCGGTTATCGCCTGGAGCCCGGCGACCGTGAAGGTCTGGCCAAGCACCGATGCGTACTGCAGCAGGGACCGATCGGTCGCGTCCAGGGCATCGAGTCGCGCTGCAATCAGCGCGTGCAGGGTGGCCGGCACCGCGAGTGTGCTCAGGTCGCCGACCGGCCGGTAGGTCCCGTCGTGCTGCTCGAGACGGCCGTCCTGCAGCAGCATGCGTATGGTCTCGACCGCGTACAGCGGGATCCCTTCGGCGCGGGCCACGATCTGGGCCACGGTTGGTTCCGGCAGACCGGGCACCAGGCTGGCGAGGATCTCCCGGATCACCTCGTCGGTAAGCGGCTCGAGCTCGAGGCTGGTGAAGCTTCGCTGGCCGGCGCCCCAGGTCGGCCGGCGTTCCAGCAGTTCGGGTCGGGCCAGGGTTACGATGTAGATGGCATGGCCGCGGCTCCATTCGAGCATGTGGTCGATGAAGTCGAGCTGGCCCGGATCGGCCCAATGCAGGTCCTCGAAGACCATGACCGTGGTGAGGTCGCCCGCCACGCGTTCGAAAAAGGTTCGCCAGGCGGGGAAGAGGTCATCGGGCATCGGGGCGTCGGTGGCGGCCATCCCGAGCAGCTGCTCAAGCCTGGGTGCCATCCAGCGCCGCTCCGCCTCGTCGGCGACGTAGGTCTCGAGCGCCTGCGCCAGCTTGGCCCGCGTCGTGACGGGGTCGTCCAGCTCCAGCAGGCCGACCCGGCTGCGCACCATCTCGGCTAGACCCCAGAAGCTGATCCCCTCCCCGTAGGCCGGCGAGCGGCCCTGGTGCCAGCGAACGTCGACGTTGATGCCGTCGATGTACTTCAGGAACTCCCACGCCAGGCGGCTCTTGCCGATTCCGGCCTGCCCGATGATGGACAGCAGCCGGGGGCGCTTCTCGCGGGGAGCCGCGTGGAACAGGTCCTTGATGAGTCGCATCTCGCTGTCCCGACCCGTGAACGGTGCCTCGAGCTGGTCAGCCCGGCCGACCCCGCCGCGCTGAGCCACCACCCGGACTGCGCGGTAGGCGGGCACCGGGCTGGCCTTCCCCTTCAGCTCCTGCTCGGCGATCGGCTCGAAGACGATCGCGCTCTCCGCGCTCTGGCGGGTCGCCTCACCGACGATCACGCTCCCCGGCGGGGCCACCGACTGGAGACGCGAGGCGGTGTTGACCAGGTCGCCGGCGACCATCCCCTGGTTCGAGGCACCCAGTGTCACGGCGGCCTCCCCCGTGAGCACGCCCGCACGGGCGATCAGCTTCTCGCCGTCCCGGCCCAGCCGACCGATCGCGTCGACCAGCTCGAGCGCCGCGCGCACGGCCCGCTCTGCATCGTCCTCGTGCGCCACCGGGGTGCCCCAGACGGCCATCACCGCGTCACCGATGAACTTCTCGACCGTCCCGCCGTAGCGGACGATGATCTCCTGCGCGACGCCGAAGTACTCCGTCAGCTGTTCACGGACGGCCTCGGCGTCGCGTGACTCGGCCATCGTGGTGAAACCGACGAGGTCGACAAAGAGGACGGACACGAGTTTGCGCTCGGCGACCGTGCTTGCCGTGCCAACGTCGGTCGCGGCGTTCGCTCCGTTCGCGGCGTTCGCGAGGGGCGCAGCAGGCGCAGCGGGTGCGGCGGTCACGGTCGCGAGCCGAAAGCCGCACTCGGGGCAGAACTTGGGAGACCCCTCATATGGTTTCGCGCAGGAGGGACAGGCGCTGCCGAGCGCAGCGCCGCACTCGGCGCAAAACTTCTGAGTCAAGCTGAGCGCGGCGACGCCGCAGGTCGGGCACTGCATTGGGGCGACAGGATAGCCCGACTGCGGTCGCTGTGGCTAGGCTTTCTTTGGCTGTCCGGCTACCCGCCGCTGCGGCTCATCTCCACCGTGGAGTTGAGCCGCGCGGTCGAGCAGCTCGGGTCAGGCTTTCCGGACTCGGACGCAGATCTCCTTGTGGGTCGCCTGCCCGGAGATTGGATCAAACGCCATCCGGTTGAGGTCACCGAATGCTGAGCCCTTGCCTCGGGCGACCTTGCCAAATGCCTGGTGGCCGAACCCATGCTGCGCTCCGACAACCTCGGGGTGGATGGCGTTGGTCACCGCCAGCACCGCCCTGGTCGAACCGTATTGCGATTCCACCACCACCTCCTGGCCGTCCGCGAGCCCCAGCTTCTGGGCCGTGGCGGTGTTCATGCGGAGCGGATTCGACCCCTGGATCGCCATGAGCAGCGGGTTGTTGTGCGATCGCGTGTGGGTGTGGCTGGCCTCCTTCCAGTTGATCAGGTAGAGCGGGTACTCGGCGTCCGGCTGCCAGTCCCGCGGCTTGTAGGTCGGCACCGGGTCGACCGGTGTGCCAGTCAGATCGCTCTTATCGGCGAACTTGGCGTTGGCGAACTCGACCTTGCCTGAGGGGGTGAAGAAGCCCCGACGTGGATCCGTGCCTCCGATGGCGTAGCCGATCTGCTTGGGCTTCTTGCCCTCGAGCTTCGGGCCGTCGAGCAGCTTGTCGCCGTCGGTGAACCAGGCCTGATCCGCGATGATGCGCCCGACGGCGACTCCTCCGTCCGCTTCAGGCTTTTCGAAGAGGACCCCGTCCACCACGATCGCCACCTGCTTGCGGCTCGCGTCGTCAGCGGGCTTGTCCCACACGGTCCCGTCCGCGTCCAGGACGAGCTTCGACTTGAGGGCGGCGGCGTACTTCTCGTAGGCCGTGCCCTTCTCGTCGACCCACACCGCACCCGGCAGCGCCTTCATCTCATCCAGCGTCTTGCCTGGCGCGCCGGTCTTCAGCTCGTTCGAGAGCTGCTCCTCGTACCAGGCGGTCAGGCTGACGATCGGTTCCCGCGAGATCGCGCCGATGCTGAAGAAGTCATTGCCGTCCCGGTCCTTGAGGCCGAGTTCGCGGCCCAGGGCGGCGACGAACTCGTACTCCGCCATCTGGCCGAAGATCCCGCCCCGGAAGTCGTACTTGCTGGAGGCCTGGCTCTCGCCGCCGACCACCGGCTGACGGAGTCCGACGGCTGACCAGGTGACCCAGTGGCTGTTGACGTCGTACCGCTCGAGGAAGTGGGTGCCGGGGATGAGGTAGTCAGCCAGGCGTGCGGTCTCGCTCTCACTGGTGTCGACCACCACGAACATCTCGAGCTTCTTCAGGGCGTCCGCGACGTGGGTTGAGCCCGGGCCGGACATGACCAGGTTTTGAAAGACGCACATGCCTGCCTTTGGCGTGTACGGTCCCGAGCCATCAAGCAGACGCTGGAAGCCGCGGCCATAGACACCTGACGAATGGCCCCACGGAAGATCGCTCAGCCCGTCGAAGCGAGGCGCTTCGATCGGCTTCTCCGGCGACGCCTGCGACCACTTCGATCCGCGCTTATCGGGGATGATCATGCCGCCGGGGCGGTCCATCGCACCCACCAGGGCGTTCAGGAGCGCGATCGCGCGCCCACCCTGCACGCCGTTGCTGTGCTGCCCCGGTCCCGACCAAACGTCAACCACCGCGGGCTTGGTGGTGGCGAGATCGTGCGCGATCCGCTCGATCGTCTTGGCGGGCACGGAGGTGATCTCTTCCGCCCACTTTGGCGTGGCGTCCGCCACCAGCCGGCGGTACTCGTTGAATCCGACCGCCCAGTCCTTTACGAACGCCTCGTCGTACAGCCTGTCCCGCACGATGACGTGCCCCAGGGCCAGCGCCAGTGCTCCGTCGGTTGACGGGCGGATGGGGACCCACTCCTGCGCCTTCGCCGCGGTGTCGGACAGATTCGGATCCACCACCACCATGCGCGCCCCGTTCTCGAGGGCCTTGGTGATGATGCGCGGCAGGTGTACCCACTTGATGGCCGAGGTCGGGTTCCAGCCGAACAGGAGGATGTACTTCGATTGGACGAAGTCGGTCAGGGGTCGCTCGTCGCCCATAACCATCTTGAACGAGGCCTTGCGGGCGACGTCGCACAGGTTGGCGTGATTCGAGTAGTTTGGCGTGCCATACAGCGCGCAGAAGTCCTGCTGGGGATGGGTGAACGAGTGGTCCTCGCTCCACCACAGCAGCTCCTCCGGGTGGCCGGCGTCGCGGATGGTCCGCAGCTTGGCGCCTATCTCCTCCACCGCCTGGTTCCAGCTGATCTCCTGCCAACCGGGGTCGATATCGACCCCCTTCTCGGGATTGGTTCGCTTTCGCGGCATGGCCACCCGGTCGGGGTCGTACAGGCTGAAGATGGCGGCGTTTCCCTTGGGGCAGATGGACGAGCCATCCCGCACGCCGATGGCCGGGTCGAAGTTGTCGAAGAAGTCGGTTGAGATGTTCGAGTAGTTGTTCGGGTTCCACGGGTTCGGCTCGATCTTGACGACCTTGCCCTCGACCACGTGTGCGAAGATCCCGCACTGTCCGCCGCAGGCGTTGCAGCACGAAGCGATCCACTCGCCGGCCTCGCGACCATAGCGTCGCTCGAGGGCGGCCGACCCTGGAGATGGCCCCTCGGCGCCACGAACGACCCCCGCCGTGGCCGCCGTAACGGTGGCGCCTGCCGCCCCGCCCCCGACGGCGGACAGCGTCTTGAGGAAGCGGCGTCGGGTGATGTCCTGTTCCATCGTCGTCTCCTCAGTCCTGTGTGGCGGTGGGTGGCAGGTGTCTGGTCATCGGCAAGAAGTAGTCGCCCAGCGCGAAGAGAACCAGGCCGACGGCCCCAATCCCGAATGACAGGATCCATTCCCACGCAGAAGGGAAGTACGAGCTCGCCATGCGCGGATCGGTCACGGACTGCGTGATGCCGCGGATCTCCTCGGGGGAGAGGCCGGGAATGACGATGTTCAACCGCACACCCACGAACCCGATCACCACCGCGCCACAGGCGAGGATGACCGCGCGCGGGTCGCGTCGGAACGGAGTTGCAAGCAGGATCACCG
Organism: Chloroflexota bacterium; assembly: GCA_029865285.1. Taxonomy (GTDB): domain Bacteria; phylum Chloroflexota; class Limnocylindria; order QHBO01; family QHBO01; genus CF-167. The sequence goes on along the minus strand of JAOUHE010000031.1, from coordinate 3,665 downwards.
GTACGACAAACCCCACGCCGATCTGCAGGAACCAGAAGACGTACCAGTACGGACCGGCCACGACCAGCTCGAAGCTGGCCACGAAGCCGGGATCGGACCCATAGAGGCCGATCAGCGCCTCGGAGATCTGGAACAGGATGTCGAGGAGCAGGAGCCCCAGTACGATCTTGCCGAGGTCCAGGATCATCGCCCGGTGGGCCTTCCACCCCTGCTGGAAGATTGCGCTGGCGACGACCAGCAGCGCCCCGCCGGACGCCAGCGCTGACACCAGGAAGATGATCGGGAACATGCCCGAGTTCCAGAACGGCCGTGAAGCCAGGACGCCGAACAGGGCACCCACGCCGCCATGGAACATGACGGCGAGCGGGACGCCGATCGTTGCCAGGATGCGGACCCAGCGCATGTCGCGCGTAATGCGGCCTTCACTCGTGTCCCGGCTGCCGATCGACAGCACGCGCGAGACCCATCCCCGCATGCCCGGCACGCGACCGGCGATGACCAGGTCGGAGCGCATCAGGAACCAGAACTCCGCGATCAGCAGCACCAGGTAGAGGGTGTAGAGCCAGATCATCCAGGCCATCGGCGAGGTCGGATTGACGAACACGAAGACGTGCCAGAACCGGTCGATGTGACCGATGTCGAGGCCGATCGTCAGGAGCGCCAGCAGGAGGGTGACGATGGCCGTGAAGACGGCCAGCCGGCCGATCGGCTCGAACCGCTTCATCCCGAAGACGTACACCAGTGAGGAGAGCAGGAAGGATCCTGCCGAGAGGCCGACGAAATAGATGTACTGGGCGACGTGGAGACCCCAGGGAACGACCGAGCCAAGGTTCGAGGCGTCCGGATGGACGAAGAAACGGACGTAGACAGCCCATAGAAATGGGATCAACCCAAGGATCCCAACCACCCAGAAGGCGCGCTTGAGCGTCATCGTCGTGCCTCCTCAGAGCAGGTAGTAGACGGAGGGCTCGGTGCCGAGCTCCTCCTTGACGCGGACGGCGTTGTGCTCACGCAGGATCGTGGCGACCTCGCTCTCGGGGTCGTCAAGATCACCGAAGATGATCGCGTGGCCCGGGCACGTCTTGGCGCAGGCTGGCCAGCGTCCCGCTTCGCGGTCGTACGTGCCCTGCTCGTCCTGGAGGTGCATGCAGAACTGGCACTTGCGTGCGTTGCCGATGGGGGACTGACCGGGGACGCGCTCCCGATACTGCTTGTACTCGGGCGAAACGTTTTCACCCGCCATTGGCAGCAGGTCGTACTCGTCTCCGAAGTCCGCGTAGCGAGCACCGTATGGGCACGCAGCGAGGCAATACCGGCAACCGATGCAGCGGTCGTAGTCGACCACCACGATCCCGTCGGTCTTCCGCTTGTAGGTCGCATTGACCGGGCAGACCGGGATGCACGGCGGATTCTCGCAGTGGAAGCATGGCTTGGTCATGAAGACCGGCTTGCCAGTAGTCGAGCCTGCGAGCGGCTCCTTGGTGACCACGGTGTAGAAGACGCCCGGCGGCGTCTTGTTCTCGATCTTGCAGGCGATGACGCAGGCCTCACAGCCGACGCAACGCCGCGTGTCGATCACCATCCCCCAATGGTGCTTGCGGACGGGGGCCGTAGCCTCAGCGACCGCGGTGTGGGCGATCGCCGCCCCTACCACCGCGCCTGCGCCGGCTCGCTTGAAGAGGTCGCGACGGGATACGGGGCTTGTGGCCATGGCGCCTCCATCGCCTTCGATCCTTTCGGTCAGCATCGAAGGTGTAGGGGCCGTGTCCTAGGGCCGAATGTCCCAGCCTTCTTGGGACCACCTTCAACTTCTTGTGACCGTCAGGACGGCAGGTCTTCCGGGCGATTGACGTTGGCCAGCGAGCGGGCATCCGGATCAACCCGACGCCACTCCTGCTCGGGGATCCCCTTGGCGTGCAGGAGCTCGAGGAGGCGACCGACCCGATGCTCCTGGTGGTCGAGGAGCCGCGTGGTGACGCGGAGCGCTGCCGGTCGGTAGACGGCGAGCAACGGCTCCATTCCGCGACTCGACTCGATGGCGACCGCATCGGCCTCGGTAACGTCCCGCGCCCGATCGACCAGCAGGCGCAGTAGCGGCTCCTGGAGCCACGGCATGTCGCCGGCTACCACCAGCACCAGCTCGTGCGTGGCCGCGGCCAGCGCCGCCTCGATGCCCGCCAGCGGGCCGCCGTCAGTGACCCGGTCATGGACGATTCGGACTCCCAGAAGCTCGATGGGCAGCGGACGATTCCGGGTCGTCGCCACCACGACCTCGCTGGCCAGCGCAGCGACCGCAGACACGGAGCGCGCCAGCAGGGGGACGCCGTCAACGAGCATGGCCCGTTTGTCCTTGCCCATCCGTCGCCCTGCTCCGCCGGCAATGACCGCCGCAGTCAGACCCACTCGCATGAGCTCTCCTCTGCAGTACCCTCTCCTTGAGAACGACAGAAAGAGAGGGTCCGCCATGAATGACTCCTCGGGTGCCATGAGCGTAGACGCCTGGCTGGCCCGGTTTGCGGCAGAACTGCCGGAAATGGGGGGGTCAGGGCTGAGCGCCGACGACCGCAGCGCGCTGCTCGACCTGGCGCGAGTGGCAGCGCACCGCAGCGAACGGATCGCCGCACCGCTGACCACATTCCTGCTCGGCCTGGCCCTGGCCGGGTCCCCGAGCGAGGAGTGGGCTGCGCGGATAGGCGCGATCGCAACTCGTCTCGATCGCGACTGACACTCGCGCGGCCGGCTCGCGCCACTACCCGCCGATGTAGCTCATCTCGACCTTGGGCAGATCGACGGTCGCGGCCGAGCGGAGTTCGGAATAGCGATCCACCCGTCCGCCCCAGATCGCCCGCAGATTGGCTTCTACGTCGGCATCTGTCGCGCCGTCGCGCAGCATGGCCCTCAGGTCATGCCCACTCGTGGCGAAGAGGCAGGTGTACAGCTGTCCATCGGCGGAGACGCGCGCGCGCGAGCACGCTCCACAGAACGGGCGACTGACCGACGCGATCACCCCGATCTCGCCTGCGCCATCGACGTAGCGGTACCGCTCCGCTACCTCGCCGGCGTGCGCGGGGGGGATCGGCTCCAGCGGGAAGTCAGCACCCACCATGGCAAGAATCTCGGCAGCCGTCACCACTTCGTCGAGCCGCCAGCCGTTCGAGCTGCCGACGTCCATGTACTCGATAAGACGCAACACGTGCCCCGTCCCGCGGAAGCGACGGGCCATCGGAAGCACGGCATGCTCGTTCCAGCCGCGCTTCACCACCATGTTCACCTTGATCGGGCCGAGGCCAGCCGTCTCCGCCGCGTCGATCCCGGCCAGGACGCGGGCGACGGGTACGCCGACATCGTTCATGCGCATGAAGGTCTCATCGTCATCGGCGTCGAGGCTGACGGTCACCCGCCGCAGGCCCCTTGCGGCCAGGGCGGCCGCGTGCTGGGTGAGCAAGACACCGTTGGTGGTCAGGGTCAGGTCGCGCACAGTGGGGATGGCGGCCAGTTGCGCCACGAGATCGGGCAGGCCTCGCCGGACCAACGGCTCGCCGCCGGTGAGCCGCACCTTCTCGACCCCCAGCCGCGTGAAGACCCGCACCAGCCGCGTGATCTCCTCGAAGGTGAGCAGCTCGGCCCGCGGCAGGAAGGCGTGGTCGGCCCCGAAGAACTCGCGA
>JAOUHE010000171.1 GCA_029865285.1 Chloroflexota bacterium | reverse complement strand
GGGTCCCCCCCACCCAGTGGGACAGCTCGTCCGGCGCGGGACGGTTGCGGAGCTTCGTCATGTCGCCAGGTCCAGCGCACGGAGCGCCATCTGCAGCGCGATCCAGCCGATGACCACGACGAACAGTACGGTGAGCCAGCCTGCCTTGACGTGCGGTGCGGCCCGCGCTCCGCTCACCGCCCCGATGGTCACGCCGAGCACCATCGGACCGGCCACGGCGGGATCCACGTCTCCACGCAGCAGGTAGGCATAGGCGCCGGCCGCCGCCGTGATACCGAGGAGGTAGTTACTGGTAGCCGCTGCCACCGCCATGGGAGCGCCCATCACCAGGCGCATGAGGGGCACCTGGACGATGCCTCCGCCCACGCCCAACAGCGATGACATCATGCCGACGCCGAGGGAGCCGCCCAGCGCCAGCGGCAGTCGATGCGCGCGGTAGCCCGGCGCATCGGGCCCGTCCGGCGCGGATGGGTCGACCGGCGTGGCGCCGTCAGACGCACCGGCTGATCGGGCGGCGGAACGGAGCAGCACGACGCCGACGTACACCAGCAGCGCGGCGAAGGCCCCGGTGAGCAGGTACTCAGGCAAGATCCCCGCGATGGCTCCAGCGGCTGCAGCCCCCACAACCGTGCCGGGTGCCAGCGCGATCCCAAGGCGCACATCGGCGCGTCGGGCGCGGACGTTGAGTGCGGCTGCGCCAGCCGAGGTGGCCACGATGCTGACCAGGCTGGTTCCGACCGCCGCGGCAAGCGGTACTTGGAAGGCGATCGTGAGCAGCGGGACGATCAGGATGCCGCCGCCCAGCCCGAGGAGGGAACCGAATGCACCGGCGGCCACGCCACCGAGCACGAGGAGCAGCAGATCGGTCTCCATCCGCCAGCCCGCCGGCGCGATGGCGCCGACATCAGCCAGGCTGGCCGATCAGGGGCGCAGGTGCGAAGGAGCGACCGGCAGGAGCGCGACCTGGCGAGCCCGCTTGAGCGCCACGGTCAGCATCCGCTGGTGGCGGGCGCAGGTACCGGTCTTGCGGCGCGGCTCGATCTTCGCCCGCTCCGAGAGGTAGCGACGGAGGCGGTTGACCTCCTTGTAGTCGATCGACTCGGACTTCTCAACGCAGAAGTTGCAGACCTTCCGGCGACGACGATCGCGATAGTAATCGGCCGTTTCGCGGCGGGATCGTGGAGATGCCATGGTTGTTCAGGTTCCCTCGTGGATCAGGATTAGAACGGGATGTCGTCGACGTCGATCGATTCGACGTCGCCAGATGGCTTGCTGGCGCCCCGCGGCCTCGCGGCCGGCGGCGCGTCGGCGGAGCGTCCGCCGAACTCACCCTCGGAGAAGCTTCCCTCACCGGGGTCGCGGCGCTCGAGGGACTGGACGCGGGCGAAGCGGATCTCCAGCGAGGTGCGCTTCTGGCCGTCCTTGCCTTCCCACTCGCGAGCGCGGAGGCTGCCCTCGGCGAACACCTTGTGGCCCTTGCGCAGGCGCTCGGCGGCGCGTTCGGCGGCCTGCTCCCAGAGCTCCACCCGGAACCACTGGGTCTCCTCCTGCCACTCGCCGTCGGGGCCGCGCGAGCGGTCGTTGACCGCCACGCGAAGCTCGGCGACCGCCTTGCCGCCCGGCGTGTAGCGCAACTCCGGGTCCGCTCCCAGGTTGCCGATGATCATCATCTTGTTCAGGGTCATCGCATCGATCTCCTCACGCCACCCGGCTAAGCCTCGGCGGCAACCTCGTCCTCCGCCAGGTCATCCTCGGACGATTCTGGCTCCAGGAAGGAGTCTTCAACGGCGACGAACTCGTCTTCAGGAAGCGGAAGATCGTCGTCGTCGACCTCGCCGGGCTGGCTGGAGAGCACCGTGACGAGGTGTCGCAGGATCTCCTCGCTGATGAGCAGCCCGCGTTCGATTTCGCGGACGGCGTCCGGGGCGATGTCGAAATGGATCAGGAAGTAGCTGGCCTCGCGGAAGTGCTTGATCTCGTAGGCGAGCCTGCGCTTGCCCCACGGCGAGACCTTGGTCAGCGCTCCACCGCCGTTGACGACGGCGCGGGTGACCTTCTCGACGGCGGCCTGGAGCTTGTCGTCCTCCAGGTCGGGCCGAATCAGCAGCATGAGTTCGTAGCGGCGCAAAGGCCGTCCTCCTCTCTATGGGCTTGCGACACCCTCGGCAGGGTCCGACGGTGCGGCAGAAAGGAGCCCAATGACATGACACAGCCTCCGCAATCGGGAGGCAGACGTCGAGTATACGACCCAAAGACCCCCATGGCAACGCAGCCGGGGTGCCACTTATACTTGCGCCCGTCCGTTCCTCTGCTGCCCGTCGAGGTGTCGATGCCGTCGAATCCGATCCTTATCTGCGCACCGAGCACCGAGCTGCGTCTGCAACTCGAGAGTCATCTCGGGGACCTCGGCTACGCCACCACCAGCGTCCGGACTCCGGCCGATGCGGTATCAGCGCTGCGCGATCGTCCATTCGATCTGATCGTGGCCGAGGGCCTGGCCGTGTCGGGCGCCATCGGCGGCATGCGGGCGGCTTCACAGACCCCCGCACCGATGGTGATCGTCGCCCCAGCGGGCGATGTCGAGGCGCGCATCGCTTTCCTTGAGGCAGGTGCCGATGATGTGATCGCATCACACTTCACCCGCGCCGAGATGGAGGCCCGCGTCGAAGCCCTGCTGATCCGCAGCGGCAAGGTGCGTCCCAAGGGTCCGGGCGGCGGGCCGGTGGCCGGCAAGATCACCACCTTCTTCTCCCCCAAGGGGGGTGTGGGGACCACCACCCTGGCCGTCAACGCGGCGGTCATGCTGGCCGGCGGGGCGGGCGACGGACGCGTTCAGCACGTTCTGCTGATCGACCTCGATCTGCAGTTCGGACAGGTGGCGACTCACCTGAACCTGAGTCCCCGCTACGACATCGCGGCGCTCTGCTCCGATGACCTCGCGTTGGCCGATCCTGACGTGGCGATCTCGTACCTGACCGCCCACAGCTCAGGCACGAGCGTCCTCGCGGCCCCGACGAACCCGGAGGGCGACTTCAGGATCACGGTCGAGCAGTTGGAGCAGGCGCTGGCGATCCTCAAGCCGCGCTTCGACCACATCGTGGTGGATTGCGGCACGCGGCTCGACCCACGGACGCTATGGATGCTGGAGCAGGCCGACACCCACATCTTCGTCATCTTCCCGGAGATTGCGGCGCTCCGCGCCACCAGTCTGCTGCTGAGCTTCCTGGCCGAGACGGCCACGCTGCGGGCGACTACCCACTTCGTGGTGAACCACATCTTCCCCAAGGAGTTGCTCAAGACCCGCGACGTGCAGAACCTCCTCAAGGCCAAGCCCGTCGCCGAGATCCCCTACACCGAGGTCGATCTGATCCGCTCGGTGAACGAGGGCGTGCCGCTGGTCACCAGCCGGCGGAACTCGCCGGCTGCCGCCGCCATCCAGCAATTGGTGGTGGCGATCGCCGGGAATGAGTGGAAGCAGCCCGCGGGCGTCGGCAGGGACGCCGACAGAGCGCGTCGCGAAGCACTGCGCGCTCGCGGCAGCTAGGGCTCACCTCTCTCAGTCGTTCCGCGGACGGCGGCCTGGTGCCGGAGGAGGGAGTCGAACCCCTGAGCACCTCGCGGGGCAGCCGAGTTCAACTCCCCCAGGGGTCGGGG
>JAOUHE010000170.1 GCA_029865285.1 Chloroflexota bacterium | reverse complement strand
GCGGGCGCCCACCGGGAACCGATTGGGACCGGTGGCCGGACCGTTGCTGTCCAGCCCGATGACGTTCCAGGTCAACGGCGTGATCGTCAGCGCGACGGCGGCGTCGGCCTGCCCGGGCACGCCGGGCGACATCGCCGCGGCGGTTCCGATCAGGATCGCGGCGAGGCTCGCCGAAGCCCTGGCAAGTGTTCGGCCCGGGCGATACCAACGAGGCAGATGGGGCGAATGAGGCAGTGCACGAGCGAGGCGATGGCCGCGGCGGTGGCCGGGGCGGCTGATCGGCATTCCGGAAGGATACCGCCGCGGTCGCGGCCGGGCTGGGGGGGCCGGTAGCGATGCCAGTTCGTTCCTGGATGGGGCCGGCGTCCCCCTCTCTGGCCTAATGCGGCAGCGTGCCCCGGTCCTGCGCGGAACCCGGGATCGACCAGGCGGCCACCCAGACCTCGAAGTCCCCGTCCGGGGTCTCGTAGAGTCGGGTGCGGCACGCGGGGCAGACGTGGCTGGGGTCGAACGGCGAGACCAGGCAGCCGCCGAGGATCACCTCGCCGCGCTCGGCCGCCTCCATCCCCTCGGGCAGCGGCAGCCCCCACAGGATCGGCGTGGGCCGGACCGTGCGGTGGCACGCGGGGCAATGGGCCTGCTGGACCGGCGGTGTGGCGGATCGTTCGTGATCGCTCATGGAACGATCATGCTCCTCGGGCGTGACAGCTGTCTGTCACGGGTGGCGCACTCGGGCACCGGGTTTTGTCTTCGGGACATTCGGCGCGATGGTCCATGGCGGCGTCCGAGGGCGCTACGCGCCAGGCGCCCGGGGTGAGCGGGTGGTCCGCCTTGCGTACGCGGCCGGATCGTCATGCCGTCGGGCGCGGTGATCTCCGCGGATCACCTCGTGACGTTTCCGGTGCCCGCCGTCTAGGTCGTCACAAGCGCCTCGCTCGTGGCCAGCTGAATCCGATTCCTCCCGGTGCGCTTCGCCAGGTAAAGCGCGCGATCCGCACGCTCCACCCACTCGTTCCAGTTGGAACCCGTCCCGGCCGGCACGGCCACGACGCCACCGCTGAGGGTCAGGACACCCCACGGTGGGTTCGCCTCGTGTGGGATGCCGGCATCCTGCAACAGAGAGCGCAGTCGCTCGGCCGCCTTTACGGCCCCGTCCGGCCCCTGCTCGGGAAGCACGACGAGCAGCTCCTCGCCCCCGTATCGATAGATCAGGTCGCCCGGACGCAGGCCATCTCGCAGCGAACTGACGACGCGGCGAAGGGCGTCGTCGCCGGCGACGTGTCCGTACCGGTCGTTGTACTCCTTGAAGTGGTCGATATCGAGGAGGATGAGCGAGAGGGCCTGTCCGTACCTCCTCAACCGGTCCGAGAGGGCGGCCATGTCCTCGTCCAGCCGGAGACGGTTGCCCGCTCCGGTCAGCGCATCGGCTCGGGCGGTGAGCGCCAGCTCCTCGTTCAGCACCTTGAGCGCCGCGGCCTGGATCCGCGACTGCTGGGCGAGCTCGCGCTGCATATCCTGGTACTCCCCGTCGAGGATGTCCTGTCGGCGCCGGATGCGCTGCCCCAGGATGCCGAAGGCGATTCCGATGAAGACGACGGCGATCAATTGGAGCCCCAACGCGGCCGGGAGCGCCGCGACCTGTTGCAGGAACGTCGTGGCGAGCACGACGATGGCGGCGAACCCTACCGCCCACAGGGCGTACATGCTCCTCCGCCACGGGATGAGCAGGGCGACCGCGCTGGGGATCAGCGCCAGGCTGGCGCCGACGAGGAGCGTCAGGTCCGGTTGGACGGCGATCGACGCGAGGGGCACGATCGGGACGCTGACCAGGAAGGCCGCTGCCACGGAATCGGGGTGGCGGCGCAGCGGACCGCGGATCGCCAGCGCGGCCGAGAGAGCGATGCCGGCCTGGACCACGTCGAGCAGGAAGAGGACGGTGCCCGTGCCTTCCTCCAGGAGCAGGAATGAAGCCCCCGAGATCAGTGCGATCAGCGCGACGAGAAAGCCGCTGGCGCGAACGGCGATGCGCAGCGACCGTCGTCTACGGGCTTCGAACCGTCGCCCCTGCCGCGCCGGACGACCGGACCGACCAGCGGCGCTCCTGCCGACGAGCGACCGACCTGTCTGGCCGATGTCAGCCTCCGAGGTCGCTGAGCGCCGCGAGCAGCTCGCGATAGCCTTCGACCGCCGTGTCGCGCGGGTCCGCGGACCGCAGCTGGACGCACACGTGGTCCGCGCCGGCGTCGAGGTGCTCACGAACGCGAGCGGCCACGTCGTCCGCCGAGCCCTGAACGATGACCGCGTCCACGAGCCGATCGCTGCCGTGGCCGGCGACGTCGTCGTCGGTGTAGCCGAGGCGGCGCAGGTTGTTGGCGTAGTTCGGCAGTTCGAGATAGCGCTTCGCGAAGGTCCTCGCGACGTCGCGCGCGCGCGCGCGATCCACGTCGATGACGGCCGTCTGCTCCACGGCGAGGAACGCGTCGGGCCCCAAGCGCTCCCGGGCCATCGCGGTGTGCTCGACGGGCACGAAATAGGGGTGAGCGCCGTCGGTCCGCACTGCGGCGAGTTCCAGCATCCGCGGCCCGAGCGCGGCGAGGATCCTCGGCGCCGGCCGCGCGGGTGTCGGACCCGCGTACATGGCCGCATCCATGGCGTCGAGGTACGCGGTCATCGTCGCGATCGGGCTGCCGTACTCGGCACCGCGCACCGCCACCGAAGGCGCGTGGCTGACGCCGATCCCGAGGACGAACCGGCCGGGGTAGGCGTCGGCGAGCGCGTGGGCCCCATTGGCCATGGCCATCGGATCGCGGGCGTAGATGTTGGCGATCCCCGTCGCGACGATCATCGCGGGGCTCGCGGCGAGCAGGATCCCGGCATGGGCGAGGACGTCCTTGCTCCCGAGGCTCTCGGGGATCCAGGTGGTCCTGAAGCCCAGCGAATCGTACGCGCCGATCGCCGCGCGCTCGTCGTCGGCGGCGAGGGTCTGGAGGGCGAAGCTCCAGATCCCGACGCGACCGAGGGCCCGGGCAAGGGCGTCACGCGAGGTCGTGCTCATCGCCCAGAGGGTACAGGAGCCCGGAGAGCGTGGCGGACGGCGCGGCGGACGGCGCGGCGGTCGCGACTACGCCGGAACTGCACACGCCGGCGCACACGGTCGCCCGGCAAGGTCCGGCCATCAACCCCATCACCGCACCGGGAGATCGAGACGATGGCCAAGTTCATGGATGTCCACAGCGGATTCGTCGGCGTGACGGCCGAACAGCTGAACGAGGCGCACGGGCGCGACCTCGCGATCGAGGATGCCGAGGGCGTTCACTTCGAGCGCGCCTGGATGGACCCGGTCCTGGGCAAGGTGTTCTGCCTGTCGAGCGGGCCTTCGAAGGAAGCCGTGATGCGGATCCACACGCAGGCCGGTCACCCCACCGAGGAGGTCTACGAGCTCTCGGTCGAGGTCGCCTGACCCAGACACCGCCTCGGCTCCGCGCGAACGAAGGCCGGCGTCCGGCCGGGGTGCGGGGCCGAGGCCCATACACTGTCCCGATGCCCCTCGACGTCCGGTTGCTCGGCCGACCCCGACTCACTGCGGCGCGCGGTGCCGCCGAGCTGGCCGGCCACAAGACGTGGGGCCTGCTCGCGCTCCTCCTGCTCCGCTCGACGCCACC
>JAOUHE010000169.1 GCA_029865285.1 Chloroflexota bacterium | reverse complement strand
ATTCCCCGCTCCGGAAACGGATTGCGCACCCAGCGCAAGCGCGGGTCGTCGTAGCGCGCGGGGCGAGTGAGCCAGACCGGCACCACCGCGGCCACCGGCCCGAGGGTCGCCGCGGTGGCGGCATCGATGACGTGCTCGAGCAGCGTGCGCCCGTCCACCACGGCGAGCTGCTTGGGGCTTCCGAAGCGGCGCGAGGCCCCGGCCGCCAGGATCACCGCGCCGACAGGCTGTTCTCCCTCCATCGGTCCATATACTGCGCGGAATGCGCGCCCGATACGGCCATACCAGCGTCGGGCCGGCCCCGGAAACGGTCGACCTGCTGATCAGCGGCGGAACCCTGGTCGATGGCAGCGGATCGGCGCCGCGACCCGGCACCGTCGCCGTCATCGGCGGCCGGCTCCATGTCGGTGCGGAAGGCTGGTACCCAATCGCGGCCCGCACCATCGATGCGACCGGTCGGATCGTCGCTCCAGGCTTCATCGACCTGCACTCCCACGGCGGCCTGGTGATGCTCGCCGACCCGCGCCACGAGCCGAAGGTGCGGCAGGGCGTGACGACCGAGGTGATCGGCGTTGACGGCAACGGCTACGCCCCGTTCGCGCGCAGCGAGGACCTCCTTGCCTTCGTCGAGCTCAACGGCGGCCTCGACGGCCGGCCGGCGATCGACTGCGACTGGGGCTCGGCCGCGAGCTACCTTGACCGCTACGACCGGGGGCAGGCGGTGAATGTCGCGGTGATGATCGGGAACAGCGCGCTGCGCATCGGCGCCATCGGGTGGGAAGACCGCGCGGCCGACGCCCGAGCGCTTGCCAACATGCGGGCGATGCTCCGCGAGGCGATGGAGGCCGGGGCCTTCGGTGTCTCGAGCGGTCTCGACTATCCGCCGGGCTCGTTCGCATCGACCGATGAGCTGGCTGCCCTGACCGCTGAGGCGGCACGACTGGGTGGCTTCTATCACACGCACGTGCGGTACTCCCTTGGCGACGCCTTCCTCGATCCGTACCGCGAGGCGATCGAGATCGGTCGCCGGGGCGACGGCCCGGTGCACCTGACGCACTTCTATCACCGTCGCAGTCATCCAGGCGGCCCCGAGGAGATGCTCGCCCTGGTGGACGATGCCCAGCGCTCTGGGGCCGACGTCACATTCGATACCTACCCCTACGAGTGGGCGTGCACGCGACTGGTGATCCAGCTGCCCCAATGGGTCCAGGCCGGGGGCCCCGTCGCGCTCAAGGAGCGGTTGGCGGACCGATCCGTTCGACAGCGTATCCGCGAACAGGTGCACGGCCACGCCGGCATGACAGCAGGTGTTGCCGACTGGGCCGATATCCGGCTCGGGGCTTTCACGCGTCCCGAGCTCATGCGTTGGGAGAGCGCGACCCTGGCCCACGTCATGCACGAGACGGGGCGCGATGCGGTGGACACCCTCTGCGATCTGCTCCTCGCCGAGGACCTGCGGCTGACGCAGGTGACGAGCGGTCCGTGGAGCGAGACGCTGCCCCACTTCGTGCGACACCCGGTCGGCATGGTCGGGACCGACTCGACCTTCCTCGGAGACAAGCCGTCGCCACGCACCTACGGATCGTTCCCGCGCATCCTCGGCCAGTACGTTCGGGACGAGCAGCTCCTCTCGCTCGAGGAGGCGGTCCGCAAGATGACCTCCGCTCCGGCCACGCGCCTGGGGCTGACCGATCGCGGCCTGTTGCGCACCGGATTTGCAGCTGACCTGGTGGTCTTCGACGCAGCACGGATTCGCTCAAATGCGACCTACGACGACCCGCGTCGCTACCCCGACGGGATCGAGTACGTTGCGGTCAACGGCCAACTCGTAGTGGATGCGGGCGTCCATACCGGCGCACTCCCCGGTCGTGCGCTGCGGCGCGGCTCGGCATGAGCCGGTTTCGCATCGCCGAGCCGGCCGCCGTGTCGCCCAACGCAGGTGCTATCGTCGGCCCAGGAGGAATGAAACCGGGATGACGCGAACGCTGCCGCCCGCCACGCGGCCGCCGGTTGCACCCGAGGCACTGGTCGTGACGCCCGGTGCAACGCTGCCCGGTCGCGCCACCTCGCGTGCTCCGCTCCGGCGAGAGGGCCCGGAGAAGCTCACCGGGCTGGCCCGGTACGCCGACGACCTCGTCTTTCCGGGTGCCTGGTACGGTGCGACCATTCGCTCGACCGAGCCGCACGCCCTCCTGCTCGGGATCGACTTCGACGACGCGTATGACTGGACCAAGGTGGTCGTGGTAACCGCCGCCGATATCCCCGGCGACAACGTGGTCGCCACGATCCGCGACGACCAGCCCGTCCTGGTGCCAGTCCGGGGCGAGATTCGACACCAGGCCGAGGCGCTCTGCCTGCTCGCGGCGGCGGATCGATCGACGCTCCGCGAGGCTCGCCGCCACCTGACCGTCAGGACCGAGCCGCTGCCGCCGGTCTTCGATCCACTCGACTCGACCCAGGAGTTCTCCCACGTGGCGGTCGAGCGGGGTGACCTCGAGGTCGGCTTCGCGGAGGCCGAGCTGGTGATCGAGGGGACGTACCGGGTCGGGCACCAGGAGCAGCTCTACATCGAGAACCAGGCGATGATCGCCGTCCCGCGCGAGGACGGCGGGGTCACGGTCCATGGGTCCTGCCAGTGCCCGTACTACATCCATGGGGCCCTCAAGCGCGCGCTCGCCCTGACCGACGTGCAGGCGGTGGTGGTGCAGGCCGAGACGGGTGGCGGCTTCGGGGGGAAGGAGGAGTACCCGTCGATCGTTGCGCTGCACGCGGCGCTCCTGGCGCGGAAGGCTGGTCGCCCGGTACGCATGATCTACGACCGCCACGAAGACCTCAGCGCCACCACCAAGCGCCACCCTGCCGTGATCCGGCATCGGACCGGGGTGACACGCGACGGGCGCCTCGTGGCGCAAGACATTGAAGTCGTGATGGACGGTGGGGCGTACTGCACCCTGACGCCGGTGGTGCTGTCGCGCGGCGTACTGCATGCGGGTGGCCCATATCGGTGCGCCAACGTGCGCATCAAGGGACGGGCGATGGCCACCAATACGCCGCCAAACGGCGCGTTCCGCGGCTTCGGTGCTCCGCAGGTCGAATTCGCGGCCGAGATGCAGGTCAACCGGATCGCCGAGGCACTGAACATCAGCCCGGTCGAGTTGCGCCGCCGATGGGCCTTCCGCGAGGGAGATGTCACCCCCACCGGGCAGGTGCTGCGTGAGAGCGTCGCCGCCGTCGACGTGCTCGAGGCGGCGGCCGAGGCGAGCGACTTCGCACGTCACGCCGAGCAGACGCGTCGGGCGCGCGAAGCGCGCCAGTCCGGTGCACGGGTTGCGTCGGGGATCGGCGTCGCGCTCGGCTGGCACGGTGCCGGTTTCACCGGGTCGGGCGAGGTCCACATCGGTGGCGTTGCATCGGTCGAACTGACCGATGAGGGCGTCGTCCGAATCCTGACCGCCCAGACGGAGATGGGCCAGGGCACCAAGACGATCTTTCCGCAGCTGGTGGCGGCCGAGCTTGGGCTCGACCAGGCCGAGGTGGAAGTCGCGCCACAGGACACCAGCATCGTTCCCGATTCAGGCCCGACCGTGGCGTCCCGCACCGCGATGGTGGTTGGCGGGTTGATCATCACCGCGGCGAGGCGGCTGCGGGCCGAGGTGGAGGCTTCGACCGGCGG
>JAOUHE010000168.1 GCA_029865285.1 Chloroflexota bacterium | reverse complement strand
CAGGAAACCGGCCTAGCAGTCCGTGGGTGCAAACCTGGCAGGAATCTGCCCCGCCACGGCCGTGGTCCAGCGACACCGAAACGCCCCACCGCATTCAGCGGCGGGGCGTCGTCATCGGTCTGACGAAGGTCGGCTCAGAACCCGAAGTCGAAGTCCGTTCCCTCGGTCACCTCGTCGGACGGCGGCGGGCTGACCGTCACCGGCTCGTCGAAGGCGCTGAACGTGAATGTGGCGTTGAAGGTGCCGACCGATTCGCTGGTCAGGCTGGTCGAAACCTCGGTCAGCCACGACTTCTCGCGGTCGAAGAGCAGGTCGAGCACGAGTGCCTCACCGAAGAACTCTGACGGGTCCATCGACGGGAGCATCGACGCGTCGGCCTCTGCCTCGTTCATCAGCTCAGCCGGGATCGTGAGCTCGATGTGGTAACACTTCCGATCGCCGCAGTCGACGTCATCGAGCTTGGCGGTCTCGACCCCCTCCTTGTCGAGGAAGGCGCGGAGCTCATCGATCATCGACGACACGTCGGGTGCCGGCGAGGCGCTGGCGCTGGCGTCCCCGCCCATGTGCGACCACATGGTGCCGGTCATGCTCGTCTTGAAATACAGGTCCGAGTCGATGACACGCAACTCACCCGACAGACCCAGCAGAGCCGGGACGGCGAACGTCGCGCCGACCAGCTTGCCGTCGAGGTCCACATCGGCCTCGAAGGTGGTCCCGGTGAGGGCAAAGGTGCCGCCCGAATCGGGCATGCTGAAACTGCCGTCAAGGGCGAGCGAGACATGGAAGCTGTTGAGTTCGGCGGTGGCATCGAACCCCGACGTCACGATCTCCTTGGGATCGCTGAGCGCGGGATTGCCCTGGCAGGCCGCCAGTACGAACGTCATGACCACGAGAACGGGTGAGAGTCTGCGGAGCACGGAAGCCCCTCCTGGAATAGTGATTGCCGGATCAGCATACGCCGTGCCGCCGAGGGCCACATCTGGCCGATGGTCATGGGGCGCGGCCCACACGCGCGGCTTCACTCGACTACCGTACGGGCATGCGCCGCGTCAAACGAACCGTCCGAATGGCCGCCACAGCGGCCGAGATCTACGCCTTCCTGACCGAGCCGGCCAATTTGCCGAAGTGGCAGACGGGGGTCACTTCTTCGGTCCGCACCTCGCCGCCGCCCACGATCACCGGCTCCACCGGGCGGATCACGATGGAAGTGATGGGCCAGCGGATAGCGGCAGATACGAAGATCCTGGAAGCCGTGCCTGATCGGCGCCTGGTGATCGCGACGAGCGCCAGCGGCATGTCCGTGACCGGCTCGCTCGATCTCGCGGAGGTGGCCGGCGGGACACGGCTCACCTTCCGCTCGGAGATCAAGGCCAACAACATCTTCATGGCTCCGCTGGAAGGGATCGTTGCCGACACCGCGGAGCGTGACGTCGATGCCAGCCTGGCGAGATTGAGCGCCGCCCTGGCAGCCGGGGCGGAGAAGCCGGCCGATTGAGACCCGTCCGGAGCGGCTGATATACTCGCCGGCGAACGCGTTGACGCGGGAGCAGTAGGCGCTGCCCTCGGTCCACAGCGAGCCGGGAGGGTGCAAGCCGGCGAACGAGGAACGCTGAACTCGCCTGTCGAGCAGCCGGTGCGAGCCGGCCGGGATGGCGTCCGATATCCGCGCCGATGAGTGGACCGACCGTGGGGTTGTAGCTCAGTTGGGAGAGCACCTGCATGGCATGCAGGGGGTCGGGGGTTCGAGTCCCCCCAGCTCCACTACCGCACGTCGGTCAAGTCAGCGTGGTACCGCGAAGGCCCCCCTTCGTCCTGACGAGGCGGGGGCTTTGTCACACCGATGAGGAACGCGTGGCCAGCATGACCATCACCAGCGGCGAAGCTCGAACGGCCTCCGATGGCCGCCGGTGGACGCTGCGTCCCGCCCGCCCGACCGACGCGCGAGCGCTGGCCGACCTGTTCGCCGCGGTCCGCCGCGAGGGGCGCTGGCTGATCACACCACCCGCGGCGGTGAGCGAGCCGTCGGAGGCCTTCTTCATCGGTGAGATGATCCGTGACGCGAGTGGCGTGTCGCTGGTGGCCGAAGCCGACGGCGAGGCGGTGGGCAACGTGATGATCAGCGTCGATCGCAACCTGGTGACCGATCACGTGGGAACCCTGTCGATCTGCGTCGCCGACGGCTGGCGCGAGGTTGGCATCGGTTCGGCCCTGGTGGCCGCCGCGAAGACGTGGGCCGGCGGGCGCGGGCTGGTCAAGGTGGCGCTGGCCGTCTTCCCCGACAACGAGCGGGCGATCGCCGTGTACGAGCATGCCGGCTTCGTCCGCGAAGGCCTGCGGCGGCGCCAGTATCGGATCCGCGCCGCCGGAGGCGAGGAGTATCGCGACGAACTGTTGATGGCCTGGTTCCCCGACGAAGCGGACGCAGGCTCGTGAGCGCAACGCGGGAGGCCGATCAGCAGGCGCGAGCCAGAGGCTTCGAGGGCTGGGCGGCAGATTACGACCGATACCGCCCAGGCTATCCCGACGAGCTGTTCGACGAGATCGAGGCCCGTCTCGCGCTGCCGCCCCGGCCGTTGACGGTCGACCTGGGAGCGGGAACCGGCCGCGCCAGCCTGGCGATGGCCGCTCGCGGGTGGCGCGTGACGGCTGTCGAGCCCGGCGCGAGGATGCTCGACCTGCTGCGTGCCCGCGCCACTGCTGAAGGCCTGACGGTGGCAACGGCGCACGCACCGGCTGAGGAGACGGGCCTGGCCCCCGATTCGGCCGACCTGGTCACCGCCGCGCAGGCATTTCACTGGTTCGACAAGGAGCGCGCGCTGACGGAGATCGCGCGGATCCTGCGGCCCGGCGGCGGCGTGGCGCTCTTCTGGAACGTGCGCGACGGCGAGCGCTCGAAGTTCCTCACCGAGTACGCCACCCTCCTCGCACGGCACATGAAGGGCGGCGACGCTGGCCGCTACGAGGCTTCCGGACGCGACGAGACGAACGCGGCGTTCGCCGGCAGCACCGCCTTCGAAGCGGTCGAGCGGCTCACGCTGTACCACGAGGTGCCGATGACTGCCCGGGAGTTCATGGGGATGGTCTTCACCGCCTCGTACGTGCGAGCGGCGCTCGCCCCCGAGCAGCAGGCCCGGCTGCGAAGCGATCTCGTCGCCCTGCTGGCGCGGCACGGCCTTGCCGACGCGGAACCGTTCACCGTGCCGTATCGCATCGAGCTGTGGATCGCCCGAAGGAGAGGCCGATGACCGACACCACGCTACGCGGCAGCCGTCCCGAGCGATTCAACCCGACCTCGTACGAGCGTGCCTGGCGCGATCGCTGGGAGGCCGATGGGCTGTATCGGACCAGCGATGACGACACGCGGGACAAGTTCTACCTGCTGACCATGTACCCGTACCCGTCGGGCGACCTGCACATCGGTCACTGGTATGCCCAGACCGGGCCCGACACGGTCGCGCGCATGCGGCGCATGCAGGGCTACAACGTGATGCTGCCGATGGGCTTCGACTCCTTCGGCCTGCCGGCCGAGAACGCGGCGATCGACCGCGGCCTGGATCCGGCGGTCTGGACCTACGCCAACATCGATCGGATGCGCGCCCAGTTCCGGAGCATGGGCGACATGTACGACTGGTCGCGCGAGGTCGTCACCAGCGACCCGGAGTACTACCGCTGGACGCAGTGGCTGTTCGTGCAGTTCTTCC
>JAOUHE010000167.1 GCA_029865285.1 Chloroflexota bacterium | reverse complement strand
GAACGCGGCCGGCGCGACCACCGGTGAGCAGAGCGTGAGCCTGAGCATCATCTGCGAGGACACCTGCAACGGGTTCCTTCGCTTCCGATTCAGCAGCCTCGCGCCGGGGAACTACGGGATCCGGGTCGCTCGCAATGGGCTGCCCGCCGCCGAGGCGAGTTTCACCGTCCTGAACTAGGTCGCCCAGCGCCCGCTTGGCCGAGCGGGCAGTCCAGCATCGCGACGCTTCGCCGCGAGCGCGCTGATCGCCTCCATGACGCACCGATGCGCCACGGCCGCGGTGATCTCGCTGACGTCGTACGGCGGCGAGACCTCCACCACGTCCATCCCGACGAGTTCGACCGCTCCGACCACCTGGCGGATCGCGCGGAGGAGTTCGCGGGAGAGCATTCCGCCCGGTTCCGGAGTGCCGGTGCCCGGCGCCATCCCCGGGTCCACCACGTCGATGTCCACCGAGAGGTAGATCAGCTCCGGCCCGTCGAGCGCCTCCGCGATGGCGTCGGCGATCACCGCCTCGGCGCCGCGCTCCTCGATCTCGGTCATGAAATGGGTGCGCAGCCCGTTGTGCCGCATCCACTCGAGCGTCTCGGGTGGAGGCCAGTAGCCCCGCAGCCCGACCTGCACGAAGTTGGCACCCGCCACGGCGCCCGATTCGATCAGCCGCCGCATCGGCGTGCCGTGCGAGTTCAGGACACCCCATGTGCTGTTGGCCGTGTCGGCGTGCGCGTCGAAATGCACGATCCCGAGGCGACGTGGCGCGACCGCCTCCGCCACGGCCGATGCCGACGGGAACGTGATCGAGTGATCACCGCCGAGCACGATCGGGATGGCGCCGGCCTGCGCCACCTCCAGGACCTTGCGACGGATCACGGCGTGGGCGCGATCCACGTTGACCGGCACGACCGGAGCGTCGCCCGCGTCCACCACGTCGATCCATTCGAATGGCTGGATCCCCAGCTGCAGGGAGTTCACCGAACCGGCGTGGTACGTTGCGGCGCGGATCGCGCGTGGACCGAAGCGCGAGCCCGGTCGATGGCTACTGGCTTCGTCGAACGGAGCGCCGACGATCGCCACGTCCGGGCGGTGGGCGCGCAGCGCCTCGCCATCGGTCACGTGGGGCAGTTTCTGGAACGAGGTGCTGCCGACCCACGCGGGAAGGTCGAAGTCGTGGAACTCGGTGTACGGATCGAGCCCGGCGGGGTGATCCTCGTCGTTGGTGCCGCGTCCGCGGCGCGTCTCATCGGCCATCGGTGATGGCTGACGCCTCCTGCTGACGGTGCGGGCGCCGTCGCGGCGCGGAGCTGGCCCGCAGTGGAAGTGCGACGGATGCTACCAGAGCCGGCGAGGTCCCGACCCTTTGCTACCATCCCCGCCATGTCAGACGCGCGACGCACCTTCACGATCGAGGAAGCGAACGCCCTGGTCCCGCAGGTGCGCGCCGTCCTGCTGCAACTGGCGGTGGAACAGCGACGCCTCGACACGGCGCACGCCGAGATGCACCGCCAGATCGAGTCCAACGGCAACCCGACCGCAGCCGCAGAAGGGAGCCGGCGCGAGACCGAGGTGGGACAGATCCGGGAGGGGATGCGGACGCTCCTGGTCCACCTGTCGGGTCTCGGGGTCGAACTCCGAGACGTCGAGATGGGGCTGATCGACTTCCCCGCGGAACGGGACGGCGCTCAGATCTGGCTCTGCTGGCGCCTGTCCGATCCGCAGGTCGCCTTCTGGCACGGGACCGATGAGGGCTACACCAGCCGCAAGCCGTGGTGAACCGCTCGTGGCACCCGGTCTCCTGATGCGCGTCGCGGTCATCGGGGACTGCACGCTCGATGTGACTGTCCGGCCCGGCGCGCCGCCGCATCCCGGAGGCGACGTTCCAGCCAGCGTCGAGCTGGGTCCGGGCGGCCAGGGGGCAAACGTCGCCGTCCGGCTGGCACGACTCGGCGTCTCGGTGTCACTGGCGGCTCCGGTCGCCGATGACGTCACGGGTCGCATCCTGCGGTCGTCGCTGGCCGCCGAAGATGTACAGCTCCACGCGCTCGACGCTGCCCGCAGCGCGACCGTCGTGGCACTGCTCGACACGGATGGCGAGCGCGCCATGCTCTCCGATCGCGTCACGATCGACCCCGCCGCCGCCTCCCGCGCATCCGTCGGGGCGGACTGGGTCCACTGCTCGGCGTACGCCCTTGCCGATGACGCGACCGGCGATGCGCTCGCCTCGCGTTTGGGCGACCTCGCGGTCGCTGCGCCGGTGAGCGTGGGCGGTGGCTCGCTCCCGCCCGATCCGGCGCTGGCAGCTCGTGTGCGTGCGCGTCTCGCGGCATCGGGCGCGGCACTGCTGGTCTTCAGTCGGGACGAGGCCGCCTCGCTACTGGGCACGCGAGTCGAGTCGCTCGCAGCGGGCGCAGCAGCGCTCCACGCGGCGTTCCCAGGAACCTGGGCGATCGTCACCGGCGGGGCCGACGGTTCGGCCGCCGCGGGACCGGTCGAGGCGCTCAGTGTCCCCGGGCGCCGTGTCGAGACGGTGGATGCCACTGGCGCCGGCGACGCGTACGCGGCTGGCCTGATCGCGGCACTCCTCCACGAGCCGTGGCCACCAGCGGCGGACGCCGTGCGCCGTGCGATGCTCGCGGCGACCGAGCTCGGGGCGCAGACAGCGGGCGTTCTCGGCGCCCAGGGGCTACCGTGAGCGCCATGGACGCGGCACTCCTCTGGATCTGCGACGAGGTCGCTGCCGCACTCCGTGACGGCCGGCCGGTGGTGGCGCTCGAGTCGAGCCTGATCGCCCAGGGGCTGCCGGTCCCGCACAACCTCGAGACGGCTCTCGCCGCCGAGGAGGCGGTGCGGGCTGCAGGCGCGATCCCCGCCACGGCCGCCGTGGAAGGCGGCCGCCTCCTGCTGGGCGCCTCGCGCGACGTGCTGGAGCGCCTGGCCGATCCGACCCAGCGTCCGGCGAAGGCGGCGTCGCGCGACCTCGGCCCCCTCCTCGCCGCGGGCCGGCTCGCATCGACGACGGTCAGCGCCACCATGCGGATCGCGTCAATGGCCGGGGTGCGTCTGTTTGCGACCGGTGGCATCGGCGGCGTGCATCGGGGCGCATCGGTCTCATTCGACGTGAGCAGTGACATCGACGAACTGGCGGCCACGCCGGTCGCGGTGGTGAGCAGCGGCGCGAAGTCGATCCTCGACCTGCCGGCGACCGTCGAGCTGCTGGAGACGCGGCGCGTACCGATCGTCGGGTATGGCGTCGGAGAGCTGCCCGCCTTCTACAGCACGAGCGCCGGGATCAGCCTCGCTCACCGAGTTGATGGGGCCGAGGCGGCAGCCCGGGCCATCGGGCGACACTTCGCCATCCCCGGTGCGGGAGGGCTGCTCATCGTGCAGCCGCCGCCGTTCGAACTGGCCATCGGATCAGACGAGATGGCCGGCTGGATCGAGGCGGCCACGTTGGCGGCGAGCGCGGATCGGATCAGCGGCGGCGCGGTGACGCCGTACGTGCTGGCGCGAGTCGCGGAGCTCTCCGGCGGGAGAACGCTGCGCACCAACATCGGTCTGATCGTGAACAACGCCCGAACCGCTGCGCAGATCGCGGTCGCGATGGCCGCGCAGCCCGGGTCCGCGTCGGCATAGTCGCGGGAGGGCGCATGGCTGGGGTATCCTGCGGGGAGGTACCCCGGTGCAGCGCGAGAAGGGTGGAGTGCTCTGA
>JAOUHE010000166.1 GCA_029865285.1 Chloroflexota bacterium | reverse complement strand
CACGCTCTGCGCCGCTCCTGGGGGGAGTACCGGCCGTGACGCTCGGATCGATCGACCATGTGGCGGTGGTGGTGCGCTCCATCGATGCGGCGCTTCCGCGTTACGCCGACCTCTTCGGCTGGCACCCCGACGAGGCACCCCGGATCTTCGAGAGCCAGCGGGTGCGCCTCTGTTTCCTTTCCACCGGACCGGACCCTGCGGCAAAGATCGAGTTGATCGAGCCGATCGACGCCGAGGGCGGCGTTGCCCGCTTCCTGGCCGCGCGCGGAGAGGGTCTTCACCACGTCTGTCTGCGCAGCGACGACCTGCCGGCCGATCTTGCGGCGCTGGCCGCCACCGAGGCAGAGCTGATCGACCGTGAGCCACGTCCAGGTGCGCACGGCCGGGTCGGATTCATCCATCCGCGCACCCTCAATGGGGTCCTCTGGGAGCTGCTCGAGCGGCCCTAGCGGACGCCCGCGGCGCGCAGCAGACCGGGGATCTGTGACGGAGAATCGGCGACCCGGATCCCGGCCGCTTCGAGGGCCAGGCGCTTCGACTCCGCGGTGCCGGCGCCGCCGGAGATGATCGCGCCCGCGTGCCCCATCCGCCGTCCTGGAGGTGCCGTGCGACCGGCCACGAAGGCAGCCATCGGCTTGCGGACCTCTCGCGCGCAGTACGCCGCCGCGCGCTCCTCCTCGTCCCCGCCGATCTCGCCGATCATCACGATCGCCTCGGTCTCCGGGTCCTCGTTGAACATGCTGAGCATGTCGATGAAGTTCGATCCGACGATCGGATCGCCGCCGATGCCGACGCACGTGGTCTGGCCGAGGCCGGCATCGGTCATGGCCTGTACCACTTCGTAGGTGAGCGTCCCCGAGCGGCTGACCAGCCCCACTGGGCCACGGCGATGGATTTCGCCGGGGATGATCCCGACCTTCGCCTCGCTGACGCTCGTCGCTCCCGGGCAGTTCGGGCCGATCAGGCGCGCCCCCTTGGCACGGAGCACGTGATACACCGCCAGCATGTCCAGGGCCGGGATCCCCTCGGTGATGCAGAAGATGAGCGGGATTCCGGCTTCGGCTGCCTCGAGCATGGCGTCGGGTGCCGCCGGTGCCGGGACGAAGATGCACGAGGCGTTTGCACCCGTCTGCTCGACCGCCTCGGCGACCGTGTCATACACCGGCACCCGGCCGTCGAGCGCGGACTGGCCGCCCTTGCCCGGGGTCATCCCCGCCACGATCGGCGTGCCGTATTCGAGCATCGCTCGCGAGTGGAATTCGCCCTCCCGGCCGGTGATCCCTTGGACCAGCAGGCGCGTGGCGTTGTTCACCAGGATGCTCATGCGGCGCCTCCCTCCGCCAGCGCCGCTGCGACCGCCTTGGCGGCAGCGTCGTCCAGGCTGTCGGCGGTGATCAGGTTGGCCTGGCGCAGGATGTCGGCGGCCTCGACGGAATTGGTGCCGACGATGCGCACCACCATCGGCACGGTGCGCTGGAGCGACGCGCGAGCCTCCACGATGCCCCTCGCCACCTCATCTCCCCGCGTGATGCCGCCGAAGATGTTGACCAGGATGGCCTGGACTCGCGGGTCGTCGAGGATGATGGCGAAGGCGGTCGACACGCGGTCCGCCTTGGCCCCGCCGCCAATGTCGAGGAAGTTGGCCGGCTCGCCACCGGCGAGCTTGACGAGGTCCATGGTGGTCATCGCCAGGCCGGCGCCGTTGACCATGCAGCCGATATTCCCGTCGAGCTTGATGAAGTTGATGCCGGCCTCGCGCGCCGCGATCTCCGAGGGCTCCTCCTCGGCCAGATCGCGCATCGCCTCCAGCTCAGGGTGCCGCGGGAGGGCCGAGTCGTCGAGCACGATCTTCGCGTCGAGCGCCAGGAGCTCGCCGCCCGGCGTGGTAACCAGCGGGTTGATCTCGGCGAGGTCGGCGTCGGAGGCCATGAACGCCGCATACAGCCCGCGCATGATCGGCCCGAACGCCCTGCGCTGCTCCGGATCGAGGCCAAGGAAGAAGGCGACCCGCCGCACGTTGTGCTCCCGGAGGCCGATCAGCGGATGGAGCGGCAGTCGCAGGATGGCCCCGGGATTCGTCTTCGCCGTCTCCTCGATCTCGACGCCGCCGTCGGCACTGGCGATCACCGTCACGGCCTTCGCAGCGCGATCGAGGATCAGCCCGAGGTAGTACTCCTTCGCGATCTCCGCCGCCGGTACGACCAGCAGCGTTCGCACCGTCACGCCCTTGATCACCAGGCCGATGATCTCCGCGGCTCGTGCCTCTGCCTCGGCGGGCGTGGCGGCCAGCTTGACGCCACCCGCCTTGCCGCGGCCACCCACCAGGACCTGTGCCTTGACCACCACCGGAGAGCCGATCCGCTCGGCCGCCGCGCGCGCCTCGGCCGGCGTGCTCGCGACGATCCCGTCGAGGAGCGCGACGCCGTGGCGGGCGAGGATCTCCTTGCTTCGGTACTCCTGGAGCTTCACGCGGCCTCCTGCGGCGAGATGGGCGGGGATGCGATTGTAGTCGTCGGGGACCGCGCGGCGGCCCGCCGATCGCCCTACACTGGGCCTCCGTACCGTCGGCGCTGTGACCGACGCGCACCGGAGCACCAATGTGACGTATCCCGTGACGCTGATCCCCGGAGACGGGATCGGCCCGGAGCTTGCCGAGGCGACCGTGGGCGTGCTCGAGGCGACCGGTATCGGCTTCGAATGGGATCCCCAGCAGGCGGGCGAGGCGACCATCGCGAGCGAGGGGACGCCGCTGCCGGATCGCGTCGTGGTGAGCATTCGTCGCACCGGCGTGGCGATCAAGGGTCCAATCACGACGCCGGTGGGCAGCGGCTTTCGCAGCGTCAACGTGGCGCTTCGACAGGCCCTGGAGCTCTACGCCAACGTGCGGCCGGTACGGTCGATGGTGGGGGTGATGTCGCGGTACGAGGACGTTGACCTGATCATCGTCCGCGAGAACACCGAGGACCTGTACGCGGGGATCGAGCACCGGGTGGGGCCCGACGCGGCCGAGAGCATCAAGATCATCACCCGGGCCGCCAGCCAGCGGATCGCGCGCTACGCGTTCGAGTACGCGGTGCGCAACGGCCGCCGCAAAGTGACCGCCGTCCACAAGGCGAACATCATGAAGCTCTCCGACGGCCTGTTCCTGGAGAGCTGCGGCCAGATCGCAGCCGAGTACGCCGGTCGGGTCGAGTTCGAGGATCGGATCGTCGACAACATGTGCATGCAGCTTGTGCAGAAGCCTGAGCTCTACGACGTGCTGGTGCTGCCCAACCTGTACGGCGACATCATCAGCGACCTCGCGGCCGGCCTGGTTGGCGGCCTCGGGGTTGCGCCGGGTGCGAACATCGGCGAGCACGCCGCGGTCTTTGAGCCGGTCCACGGGTCTGCCCCCAAGTACGCCGGCCAGAACAAGGCGAACCCGACGGCGCTGATCCTCTCCGGGGCGCTCATGCTGCGACACCTCGGTGAGACCGACGCCGCCGATCGGGTCGAGTCGGCCGTCCGAGCGGTGATCGCAGAAGGTCGGACGACCACCTACGACCTGGGTGGCAGCGCCGGGACGCGCGAGTTCGCCCAGGCGGTCGCCGCCCGCGTTCGCGGCGCCTGATCAGCATGTTCCGCTACCGCCTGAGCTGGGCCGAGCTGGCCTGGCTCGGTCACCGCCTGTCGGGGGTCGGCGTGCTGATCTACCTGTTCATGCATATC
>JAOUHE010000164.1 GCA_029865285.1 Chloroflexota bacterium | reverse complement strand
GAGCACGTGGAGAACACCACCCGGCCGAACGACCGCCGCAAGGCTCGCGACATAGCGCGCGCGATCCGCGTCGTCGAACGTGTGGAACGTGCCCGAGTCGATGACCGTCGCAAAGTGGCCCAGCAACGCGACGTCAGAGGCATCGGACCCCAGCAGCCGCAGGTCCCGGACCCCGAACTCCACGGCGAGACCCCGCCGGACTGCCTTCTCCCGCGCGATCCGGATGGCGGTCGGCGCCGCGTCCAGCCCGACTACCTCGAGCCCCCGCTCGGCGGCCATAAGGGCGTGCTCGCCCGTGCCGCAACCAGCGTCCAGGAGAGGACCGATCATCTCGCCGGCATCGGCCAGACGAACCATCGCCGGTTGGGGTCGACCGATATCCCACGGCGGCGGTCCCCCGGTGTACGCCGTATCCCACCGGGCGCTCAGCGCGTCGGACGACTCTCGCGAGACCATCGGGTGACTCTAGCCGAGGCCGGTGCCGCGGGCGAGCAGCCGACTCAGAGCGCCCGGTCCGCGACAGACGGGATGTCGAGCCCCAGGTGATGGGCGAGCGCGCGGCGCACCTTGCGCCGCAGGTCCGGATCGGTGACGTAGCCGACCGGCGCGCCCCGCAGGCGGCGCACCGAGATGGTGCGCACCTGGCTGCAGAGGATGACGCCCGGCTTCGTCTGCCCCGCCTCGCCAATCGGCAGCGGCACGTCACCCGGATAGCGCGCCTCCGAGCGAGCCGCGGTCACCGGGCAGACCGTCATCAGCCCGGACCGATGAAACGGCTCGTAGGAGACCACCAGTGCGCGCCGCGTGCCCGCCTGTTCGTGTCCCTCCGCCGGGTCAAGCGCCGCTACCACGACACCCCAGCGCAAGGGACCGATGCTCAGGCCGGCCACGTCTCGCGATCGGCGCCGGCGAAGGCGTCCTCGATCTCCCGCGCCTCCGCGTTGAACGCGGGGTCGGTTGCCGCGGCCTCCCACGCGCGCGCCTCGCCGGCGTCGCGCAGCCTTCGCGCGAGCTCGGAGACGGCAAGTTCGACCACCGCGTCCTGGGTGGGTGCAGCGTGGTACTCGTCGGCCAGTTCCCGCACGGCGCGAACCGTGGCGGGGGTCAGGTTGTAAGTGCGTTTCTCCTTGGTAGCCATGCGCCCAGCATGATGGGTCCGGATCCGGATGTCAATCAGCGTCCCCGCTATGCGGATGCCGTCGGCTCGCCCCTCGGCGACGCGCGCAGCGCCAGCTCCGCGCCCAGCAGGATCCAGCCGACACCATGGAGCGCAATGCCCACCTGGGCGGCGGTGTCGAAGAAGGCGCCGAAGTCCCCGTGGGTCAGGCCGAATCGGTCGAGGCCGGTGATGCCCACCAGCGAGCCGATGACCAGCAGGACGGCTCCCCAGCGCGAGAAGGCACCGATGGCCAGGGACGCGGCTCCATAGGCCGCCGCGGCGCCCCACAGGAAGAGGCCGGAGAAGAGCATCACGGAGCCGATCGCCGTGCCGAAGAGGTTCACGTCGCCCACGCCCAGCATCACCATGCCCAGGTACCACCCGTTGGCAAGGATCACGAGGGCACTGGCGACGGAAGCCAGCCGTGGCGAGGCGGCCGCCTGGCGGCGATGCAGGCCCACGGCCAGGGCGATCACCAACGCGTTGAACAGCATGATCCGCGGCGGATACCAGACGTCGTCGATGGCGATCACGGCCGGGACGATCAGGACCAAGCCAGCCAGGACCCCGGCGATGCCAAGGGCACGTGCCGAGAAGCTGGGAACGGTCGCTGCGGAGTGGGCCACGGTTCGATCCCTTTCCAGGTGCTGGGAGAGCGCCGAGGTGAGGAGGTCCCCCGCCGTGCGCGCCCACAGGCGAAGCGATCCGGCGGGGGCGCCGGCCTCCCGCGCGTCGCGCAGCTGGTCGGCGAAGAGCTGGGCCATCGGCTCCGCGTATCGGGCCCGGAAGGCAGCCGGGAAGAGCCGCAGGAGCCGCCGGTAGATACGCTCGTGCGTGCTCATGCGTCGGCGCGGAGGACCCACGGCCGGGCGGCGCTGACGACCGCCTCGAGCTGGCGAACATGGGCCGATGCTGCGGCCTGGCCCAGGGCGGTGAGGCGGTAGTACCGGCGGCGCTGGTCGTCCAGGTCGGGGTCCGGCCGGTCATCGGTCTCCTCGATGAGGCCGTCGTCGAGGAGCCGCTTGATGGTGGTGTAGACGGCGCCGGGACCGAGGCGCACGGCCCCGTCGGTCATGCGCGCGACCTCGGCCATGATCGCGTAGCCGTGCCGCTCCCCCGGCCCGATGGCCAGCAGGACGTACATCGGGACGCGTGCGAGGGAGGGGGCGGGGGGCTGCGTGGTGGTGTCGATCGTGTCCATGGGCGGGACTATATCAGAATCAGATGTAGTGTCAATAGATGCAGCGGCAGCTCGATCGGCCCCGGCCGGCCGGTTCCGCCCCATGGATCTAACGATCAAGGATGGGCCTAATCGGTCCGTTCCTGGCCCCAAACCGGCCAAATCCGATCCATTAGTTGCATCGCCCGGGAATCCAGGCCCCTACCTCGCCGATGCTTGATCGTTGGATCCGCCCGGTGGAACAGGGTCCACAGGTGCACCGCGTCCACTGAGCCTGCCCGCCGCGACACCCAACCTGACACGCCCCCCGCCTACACTCGTCGGGTGACCCTCCCCCTCTCCACCCTCAACCCCCTCCCCGACTCCGACGAAGCCTGGGACCAATGGGTCTCCGCCTCCCGCACCCGCAACTTCCTGGAGGGCGACCCCCTCCTCGACTGGCTGCACCGGTACGGCGCCGATCACGGATTCACCCCCGACGATGAACTGCCCGGCTACGACGAGCGCACCGACATGCGCGCCTACGTCCTCCACAAGGGCATCGCCTTCGAGGCCGCCGTGGTCGCCCTCATCCGTGAAATGCTCCCCACCCAGCGCATCGCCGATGGACCGATGGACTCGCGCGACCTCGCCAAGGCCAAGGCCACACAGCAAGCCATTCGCGAAGGCGTCCCGGTAATCGAGCAGGCGGTCCTCTTCGACCCGGTCCACCGCACCTACGGCGTGGCAGACCTCCTCGTGAGATCAGATCACCTGAACACCCTCGTGCCCGACACCCTCACCGACGACGAGGCTTCCCTCCCCTCCCCCGCCCTCGGCACGCCATGGCACTACCGGGTGGTGGACATCAAGTTCCGCACCCTCGACCTGCGGAAAGACGGGAGCGCGGGCGGCGACCTCGCCCATTACATGGCCCAGGTCTGGATCTACAACGAGGCGCTGGCCCGCGTCCTGGGGATGACTCCGTCCGCCTCGTACCTCCTGGGGCGCAATTGGACGCAGGGCACCAAGGGCCGCGGCGACTCCTGCTTCGATCGCCTGGCGCGGGTCGACCACCACCGCACGCTCAGCGCCGATGGCGACCTCCTCTCCACCTCCGCCCTGGCCGCGGTTGAGTGGATCCGCCGCCTCCGCCGAGAGGGTGCCGGCTGGAGCCCGCTGCCCACGCCCACCGTTCCCGAGCTGTACCCGCACGCCCGCAACCACCAGGACCAGCCGTGGCACGCCGCCAAGGTGCGCATCGCGACCGAGCTGGCCGAACTCACCGTGCTGCCCGGCATGAATCCCCAGCTGCGCCGGGACGCCCACGCGCGCGGCATCCTGCGCTGGAACGACCCGCGCGCCAGCAGCGCGTCCCTGGGCGTCACCCGCTCCCCGGACAAGACGGACGCG